>NZ_JBSFPX010000010.1:0-77907 GCF_053588415.1 Mycobacterium sp. NPDC003449 | reverse complement strand
GGCATCGGCGATCAGCCACCCCAGCTGCGGGTCACCGTAGAACCGCGTCGCCAGCGTGTCCAGGGTGTCCCCCGCGGCGACGGTGTACCGGGTGAAGTCTGGGATGATCAACCGCCGGCCCACATCGATCACGTCGGGATCGGCGACACCGCTCGCGGTGGCGATCAGCCGATAGAGTTCCGCGTCGCCGTAATACCGTAACGCCAGTGCCCACAGTGTCTCTCCCGCCAGGACCGTGTGTGTTCTGACCATGCGTTCCACCCCTCAAGTTCGCAACTGCCCCGGCGACGGTGCCCTGAACCAGTCGGCGCGTTCGACTGGTCGACGGTAGGTCCATTCTATGCCGTGACCGCCCTGGCCCAGGGCCGGATCGCGGATAAACCGCCAATCGAACACCCATGGACGCCGGACCGCCCACGGCGGCGAAATTCACTAGGGCCGAACATGTTTGCCAGATCTGCAGTAGGTCGACCAACCCTCGCCGCGGGCAAAGTGCGACGCTTAATATACAGTCTTGCATTTCTAATACGGTGTCGTATAGTAGTGACCGGCACCACAGCGGTCGTCGACGGGCCAGCCCCTCCCTATTCGACGCCTGGTTGGTGAGCAATCGGCGTTCGGCCCTGGCGCCGAACATCTTTCGGACATGAGACGCCTACAGCACAGCCCGAGGAGCGACCTGCATGACAGCGATACAGCCCGCGCGGCCGGGAGAATGGTTCGACAACGGCATCGGACTGCGTGATATCGCCGCCGACCGGTACCCGATGAACATCACCACCGACCGCTACGTCGACCCCGATTACGTTGAACGCGAGCGTGACAACATCTGGCTACGGGTGTGGCAGGTCGCCGGCCGCGAGTCGGAGCTGGGCGACGTCGGCGACTGGAAGGAATACCGGTTGCTCGACCAGTCGTTCCTGCTCGTGCGCGGCAAGGATCACCGGATCCGGGGGTTCGTCAATGCCTGCAGGCACCGGGGCAACATCCTCTGCCGCGGAACGGGTAATGCCAAGCGCGGCATCGTGTGTCAGTACCACCTGTGGTCCTACGACCTCACCGGCAAGCTCAAAGGGGTGCTACGGGAGGAGGAAAACGAGTTAGCCGCACCCGACAAGGAGGGGCTGGGCCTGCACGAGGTCGCGGTCGAATGCTTCGGCGGGTTCATCTTCCTCAACCCCGATCCGCAGGCCGCGCCGCTGGCCGAGTTCCTCGGTGCCGACGTCGTCGACCTGCTCACCCCTTACCACCTCGAGGAGATGGTGACCGTTCTCGACGTCCGGGAAGCATTGGACTGCAACTGGAAAGTCGTCATGGACGCCTTCGAGGAGGGCTACCACATCTCCGGGATACATCCGCAGCTGCTGCAGGTCGTCATGATCGATCCCAGCACGACGCGGTACCGCTTCTTCGATCGGCACAGCGTCTCATGTGCCCCGTTCGAGGTGGCCGGGGCCAAGTACGGACTGGAGGAGCAGATCGAGGGCATCATGGGACTGCCCGAGACCTTCCCGTCGGTCACGGCGGTCCTCCCCCGATTCCAGGAGCTGGTCGCCGGTTACCGCGACCAGAACGGGACGCTGGAGCTGCCCGACGGCGTGACGCCGAGGACGTTGTTGCAGACCGCGACCCGAGAAACCCTGACCGGCATGGGTTTCGACGTCAGCGGGCTGACCGATGCCCAGATGAGCGACAACCACGGGTGGGTGTTGTTCCCGAACTTCTTCATGACGGTGCGCGCGGGCGAGGCCACGGTGATCATGGCCCGGCCGCACGAGAGCGGCGACCCCAACCGCTGCTACTGGCACATCGTCAGCGTGATGTGGCTCCCCGAGGAGCACCGCGATGTGTTCAAGGCGGATCCGATCGACGTGCAGGAGCCAGGCAGCTTCAAATACTTCCTTGCCCTGCAACAGGATTACGAGCAGATGCCGCGGCAGCAGCGCGGTCTGCGCAACCGGCGGCTGACGTCCATGTCGCTGGTCAAGGAAGAGGTCGTCATCGCGCACTATCACTCGGTGATCGACCGCTACCTGGCCGAAACGGCCAGGTAGGCCCGCCGGATCAGCCGGCGCCACCGCCGTCAGCGGACTCGACATGGGCCATCACCATCTCGAGGAACGGCAGGTAGAGGTCCTCGGAGTCGATGTGGCTGCCGAGGGTGACTCCCTCGTTGGTGGCGATCAGGACTTTCGCCAACACCTCCGAGGGCACCCGCAGCCGGCCTCCGATCTTGTCCAGGTGTGCGTCGATGTAGTCGGCCAACGACCGCACGGTCTGCTGCCGCTGCTCGGCCACCCGGGCCCTGGCCTCGGGGTTGCGCAACAGAAACAGCGTGAACTCGTAGCCGAGCGCCGCCCGCTCCGGTGCGCCGATGCTCAGCTCCCGCCACCGCTCGGCCAGTTTGTCGGCGTCGAAGTCGCTCAACGTGTGGAACGACTCCACGATATCGGCGAACCCGTCGAGGAACCGCTGGAGCTGGCGTTCCATCACGGCCAGGAAGAGTTCCTCCTTGGTGCCGAAGTGCGAGTAGATCGCCCCCCGGGTGTAGCCCGCGGCATCGGCGATCACCTCGAGCGCCGCGGCCCCGAAGCCCTGCCGGGCAACCACCTCCTCGGCGGCGTCGAGCAGCAGGTTGCGCGTGTGCTCGACCCGCCGTTGCCTGGTCCACCGTTCAGCCACGACCCCATCCTCCCAGGCCATCCGGCGGATCAGGACGCCACGCCGGAGCGCCGAACTCTAAATTCAATATTGTATCTGTAATACATAACTGTATATTAATCTCGGCAACACCAACACGAAAGGACCGCAATGGATCTCGTCGACCGCATCGCCAAACACCGCCGCATGGCGGAGAGCTACCGCGACAAGTACGTACTGCAGAAGGTGCACGAGGGTGAGACCTACGACGACTGGGAGTTCACCGATGACGCGGTCTACACCTCGCCGTACTTCGTGGCCGGCCAGGAACTGGTACTCAAAGATGTGGCCACCTCGTTCGCCACGGCCGCCACGGTCGAGGCCAAGGCGTATTCGGTGGTCTTTCCGGATTGGAAGCCGGTCGATCACAAGTTCTGGCCTGCCGAGAACGGACTGGTGATGCGGTTCCGTTGGGAGGGAACCACAACCGACGGCGAGACGATGGGGTTCTACTCGATCAGCTTCATCGAGACGAACGAGGACGCCCAGATCACCCACTGGTCGACCTACGTCAACGACGAGGAGTACGGACCCTTCCTGGAGAAGGCGATCGGAGCCCGCGGACCGTTCCGGGGTGAGGAGTACATGCAGGCGTTGGCGCGGCACTTCGAAAAGCACGGCCTGTGACCGTCGACGCCGACAGCGACCTGCGCTACGACCCGTGGAACGTCGAGCTCAACGCCGACCCCTACCCGATGTTCAAACGGTTCCGCGATCAGGCCCCGCTGTACTACAACAGCGAGCACGACTTCTACGCGGTCAGCCGGTTCGAGGACGTCAACCGGGTGCTGGTCGACCACCGGACGTTCAGTTCGGCGCGCGGCGTGGTCCTGGAGATCCTGAAGTCGGGCATGGAGATCCCGCCCGGAGTCCTGATCTTCGAAGACCCGCCGGTCCACGACATCCACCGAAATCTCCTGGCGCGGGCGTTCACTCCACGAAAGATCAATGCGCTCGAACCCCACATCCGGGAGTTCACCGCGCGCTGCCTTGACCCGCTCGTCGGCGGTGATCACCTGGATTTCGTCAAGGACCTCGGGTCGGTGATGCCGCTGCGGGTGGTCGGCATGCTGTTCGGCATCCCCGAGCATTTCCAGCGCCGGGTGCAGGAGGACGGCGACCGCCACGTCCGGACCGAACGCGGCAAGCAGATGACCGACAACCCCGACGGCGCGTTGACCGACGGGCAGGTTTTCGCCGACTTCATCGACTGGCGGGCCGCCCACCCGGCCGACGATCTGACCACCGAGTTGCTGCAGGTCGAGTTCGAGGACGAGAACGGGGTCACCCGGCGGCTGCGCCGCGACGAGCTGCTGATGTTCATGAACGTGGTGGCCGTCGCCGGCGCCGAGACCACGACCCGGCTGATCGGCTGGTCGGGAAAACTGCTGTCCGAACATCCCGACCAGCGTCGCCGCCTGACCGTGGACCGCTCGCTGCTGTCGGCTGCCGTCGAGGAGATCCTGCGCTTCGAGCCGCCCGCGCTGCAGGCCGCCCGGTACGTCACCGGTGACGTCGAGTTCCACGGGACGACGGTCCCGGCCGGGAGCGCGCTGCTGACCCTGATCGGGGCGGCCAATCGCGACGAACGCCGATTCGGCCCCGACGCCGAGAGTTTCGACGTCGGCCGGGCACCGCGCCAACACCTCACCTTCGGCGTGGGGGCGCACTACTGCCTGGGCAACGCGCTCGCCCGGCTCGAGGGCCGCATCGCACTCGACGAGATCCTCACCCGGTTCCCGGACTGGGAGGTCGATCTCGACAAGGCCGTCTTCTCGTCGTCATCGGCGGTTCGCGGATGGGACAGCATGCCTGCCCGCATCTGAGGTGTCTCACCGATAGCAAATGGTTTCGGTTCCGTTACCGGTTGCATAGCGGGTACCCACACTCGACACAGGGCCAGCACACGACGGCCGGTTAGTTTTCATCGTGCGGCAACCTGCTGCACCGATGAGAAACGGAGTGAGGCAATGTCTTTGAAGAAGATCGCGTGCATGTCCACGCTGGCGGCGGGGATCGGCATGGCCGGGATGCTCGGCCTGGGGCTCGGGACGGCAGCCGCCCAGCCGGGGCCGGGCTGCGCCCCTGGGGGCAACCACTGTGCAGGCCAACCCAACGGCCCGGGCGGCTCCGGCCCCGGGAACGGTCCGGCCGGCTGGCACGACCGCGGCATCGACCAGGGCCGCCAAGACCACCAGCCGTTCAACTGGAACGGCCAGCAGGTGACCCCGATGCCCGCCGGCAACGGCCCTGGTTGGGGCTTCTGGTTCCTGGGTACCTGGATTCCGCTCTGATGACTGGTACGGCGCCGCCTGGTGCCCCACCAGGCGGCGCGGCCGCGTCATTCCGCGCGGTCGCCCGGCGCCCGCCCGGTGAACCGGTTGAGTCTGGACAGGCCGGGAATGCCCGACAACATCCTGAACACGTCGTTGCCCGTTGCGATCAGCGCCTCGAACTGCGGCAACAACCGGTCCATGGTGCGAAACATCGGATCGGCCATGGCCAGGTACCGCTCGGTGCGGTCGATCGTGGTGTTGAGCCGCTCGGTCGCCACGGCCAGGTTCTCCAGCAGGTCGGGTAGTTGCGCCACGATCTGGGCCGAGGCCGGCGGGATGCGCATGGCGCCACCCGCGACCGCTTGTGCGGTCTCCACCGCCGATTGCGCGGTGCCGACCGCGGCCTGCGCCGCCGACCGCAGATCGCTCGGTTTCGGAACCTTCTGAGTGCCCATGGGGTAACTGTGCCCCCATGATGCCCGCACTGTCCGCGTTATCGCAGGTCCCAAACCCCGCCGCGCGGTGCCGCCGGTCTGCGCGGGCACACTGGGCAGGTGTCTGAGTCCGTAGGATCCCACCCCCAGTACGACGTATTCGCCGATGAATTCCTCGACCACGCCCGCGATGGCCTGTACAACGCCCATTACGACCGGCCGGCCTGCCTGGCACTGTTGGGCGGCGTCGATGGCAGAACGGTGCTCGACGCCGCATGCGGCCCCGGGCTCTACGCCGAGGAACTGGTGGCCGGCGGCGCGTCGGTGGTCGGCCTCGATGTCAGCCCGCGGATGGTGGAGCTGGCGCGGGAACGCGTACCGTCGGGGCAGTTCCGGGTCCACGATCTGGCCGCACCGCTGACCTGGCTACCGGACGGCTCGGTGGATCTGGTGCTGTTCGCGCTGGCGCTCGAATATCTCGACGACCGTCCGGCGGCGCTGCGGGAGTTCCACCGGGTGCTGCGCCCCGGCGGCGCGCTCGTCCTGTCCCGCCAGCACCCCACCGGCGACTGGTTGCGGCACGGCGGCAACTACTTCGACCCGAAGGTGATCGAGGAGACCTGGAGCAAGGGCTGGCGGGTCCGGTACTGGCTGACCTCTCTGGAACAGACCTGCGATGAGTTGCGGCAGGCCGGGTTCCTCATCGAGCAGCTACGCGAACCGCGACCCACCCAGCGGGCCGCCGAGCTCGATCTTGCTGCATACCAGCGTCTTTCGCGTGAGCCGACCGGATTCATGGCGATCCGCGCCGTACCCGATCCGAGGTGAGGGGTTGACAACATACAACCGTTTGGTTGTATGTTTGTGGGGTGACCGACGCGGACGAGGACAGGGCGGACGCGTTCTTCCACGCCCTGGCCGACCGCACTCGACGGGACATCCTGCGTCGGGTGCTGGCCGGGGAGCATTCGGTCACGGCGCTTGCGGCGAATTACGACATGAGCTTCGCCGCCGTGCAGAAGCACGTCGCCGTGCTGGAGAAGGCAGGCCTGATCTCCAAGCGTCGCCAGGGGCGAGAGCAACTTGCGACCGGCGATGTGGAGGCCGTGCGTTCGGTGGCTTCGATGCTCGTTGAGCTCGAGGGCGTCTGGCGCGGCCGCATCACTCGCATCGACGACCTACTCACCAAGGAGCAACCATGCCCGTCACCGACGTCACCAGGAACATCGACGACCTGACCCTGACGATCACCGCGGAGTTCGCCGCGCCCGTCGAGCGGGTCTGGCAGATCTACGCCGACCCGCGTCAGCTGGAGAAGATCTGGGGTCCACCCACCTACCCGGCGACCGTGGTCGAACATTCGCTCACCCCAGGTGGTGCGGTCAAGTACTTCATGACCGGACCGGACGGGGCGAAGTTCGCCGGCTACTGGAAGGTCACCGCCGTCGACGAGCCCCGCAGCTTCAGCTTCGACGACGGCTTCGCCGACGACGAGTTCAATCCGGCGTCGGACCTGCCGGTCTCACACAACGTCTACACCTTCGAGGCCGTCGGCGCCGACGCCACCAAAGTCACCTACGACTGCAGGTTCGACACGGCCGAGGATCTGCAGAAAGTGCTCGAGATGGGTGTCGAGGAGGGCTCGAAGTCGGCTATCGACCAGATCGACGCTCTGCTTGCGGGCTGACCGACCTCCGGCCCGCGGGGCCGGTAGCCACCGTAGCGCTGATCCTCGCCGATTCGTCGTGCCGCGGACCGGGGGTCCATAATCGAGAAACGTCAAGATGAGCTAACGATCGGAGGGGATGTGGCGGAGGCCGTCAGCGGGACCGAAGCCACCCGGTCCGCCCCCGCCGCCCAGGCACCGCACCGCCACCCCGCGCTCCTGATCGCCGGGCTCAGCCTCGTCGCGCTCACCGTCGCGGTGCTGCAGACCGCGGTGGTGCCGGTCCTCGGCATCATCGCCACCCAACTGCACACCACGTCGGTGGCCGTGAGTTGGGCCGTCACCGCCAATCTGCTGGCCGCGGCCGCCGCTACTCCGCTGATCGGCCGGCTCGCCGACCTCTACAGCAAGAAGCGGGTGCTGCTCGGCGTGCTGGCGGTCGTGTTGGCCGGGTCGGTGCTGGCGGCCGCCACCGCATCGGTGCCGCTGCTGATCGCGGCGCGCATCATGCAAGGGGCGTCCTACGCGCTGTATCCGATCAGCATCGCGATCCTGCGCGAGGAACTCGCCGAGGACCGCTTGATCGGCGCCATGTCGGTGTTGTCGGGCACGCTGGGTTTCGGCGGCGGCGCGGGTCTGGTCGTCACCGGTCTGTTGATGTCCGGCGATGCCGGGTATCACCGGGTCTTCTGGCTCACCACCGCGTTCACCGCTCTCGTCATCGTCGCCGCGGCCCTGGTCGTGCCGGCTCGCCGTCCGGACGCGCAGGGCTCCATCGACTGGCTGGGTGCGATCGGGCTGGCCGGCGGCCTGTCCGCGGTCCTGGTGGCCATCACGCAGGGGAACGCGTGGGGCTGGACCGCCCCGCCGGTCCTCGGATTCCTCGTCGGCGGGGTGGCGCTGCTGGTCGGCTGGTGGCTCTGGGAGCGACGCGTCCGCCATCCGCTGGTGTCGACGGCGATGCTGACCAGGCGACCGATCCTGCTGACCAACCTCGCCACCGTCTTCGTCGGAATGGGCCTGTATTTCGCGTTTCTGGGCCTGACCCAGTTCGTGCAGATGTCGCGCGCGGCGGCGGGGTACGGATTCGGCGCCACGGTCCTGCAGGCCAGCGTCTACTTCCTGTTGCCGGGCGCCCTGACGGGTTTCGTCGTGGCGCTGGTGAGCGGTCGGTTCATCGACCGGTTCGGTGCCCGGCGGGTGCTGGTGGCCGCGGCGCTGGCCGGCATCGCCGGGTTCGTCATGCTCGCCGCGGCCCACGACCGGGCGTGGCAGGTGATCGTCGCCGGGATGCTGGCCAACGCCTACATCAGCCTCGGTTACGGTGCCCTCCCCGCGCTAGTGGTCAGCGAGGTCGACACGAGCCAAACCGGGATCGCCACCAGCATGAACGCCATCGCGCGGACGATCGGAAGTTCCACGGCGGCCGCGATCGTCGCCGTGCTGCTCGGCCATGCCGCGGCGCCCGCCGAGACCAGTTTCGTGACGATCTTCGTCGGCGGCGCGGTCACCGCGGGGCTGGCACTGGCGCTGATCGCGATATCGCGCGCGCCGGACCGGCACAGCGAGTCCCCCCAGACCCTGTCGGAATCGCGCGCGATGAACCACGAGTGGGGCTGACCGAACTCGACGGTTTCGCGTCCTACCAGCAACGCCGACTGCGAAAATGAGGCGGACACATCCCGCATCTCCCCGTCCGCAGGCGCCGCACACCTGCCGTTCGACGTTGCCTCCGTTGATGTGGAATCGCGCATCGAAAGCGCGGTCCGACGACCGATTCCATTGTAAAAATGTTAAATCGTTGCGGAATCGCTTGCGCAGGTCGCTCGAATCCGCGATTGTTTATCCACGGCCACCCCGGCTGCACACGAGGAGGACCACGCTGACCGGCCCAGACACCACCGCCGTCGACGATCGACAGGACGGCGCACCGCGCATCGGTGGCGAACCCGTCATCGAGATCGACCACGTCACGAAGCGGTTCGCCGACTACGTGGCCGTGGCCGACGCCGACTTCACCATCGCATCGGGCGAATTTTTCTCCATGCTCGGCCCGTCCGGATGCGGTAAGACCACCACGCTGCGGATGATCGCGGGCTTCGAAAGCCCCACCGAGGGTGCGATCCGCCTCGCCGGGGCCGACGTGTCCCGGGTTCCGCCGCACAAACGCAACGTCAACACGGTCTTCCAGCACTATGCGCTGTTTCCGCATATGACGGTGTGGGACAACGTCGCCTACGGGCCGCGCAGCATGAAGAAGGACAAGGCGGAGATCAAGCGCAGCGTCGACGAACTCCTGGAGATCGTGCGGCTCACCGATTTCGCCAAACGCAAACCCGGTCAACTCTCCGGCGGGCAGCAACAGCGGGTCGCGCTGGCCCGCGCCCTGGTGAACTACCCCAGCGCCCTGCTGCTCGACGAACCGCTGGGAGCCCTCGACCTGAAACTGCGCCACGCCATGCAGTTCGAGCTCAAACGCATCCAGCGTGAGGTCGGGATCACCTTCGTCTACGTCACCCACGATCAGGAAGAGGCGCTCACCATGAGCGACCGGATCGCGGTGATGAACGCGGGCAACGTCGAACAGATCGGCAGCCCGACCGAGATCTACGACCACCCGTCGACGGTGTTCGTGGCCGGTTTCATCGGCCAGGCCAACCTGTGGGCCGGACGCCAGACCGGCCGGGCCAACCGCGACTACGTCGAGGTCGAGGTGCTGGGCACCACCCTCAAGTCCAGGGCCGGCGACACCACCATCGAACCGGGCGGTCACGCCACCCTGATGATCCGCCCGGAGCGGGTCCGGGTCACCACCGATCAGCCGGGCTCGTCCGACGTTATGTCGGTTCCGGCCACCGTCGCCGACCTGACCTTTCAGGGGCCCGTCATCCGGCTTTCCCTTGCCGCACCGGATGATTCGGCGATCGTCGCCCACGTCGGGCCCGAACAGGACCTGCCGATGCTGCGGCCAGGCGATCAGGTGCACGTGAGCTGGTCCCCCGACGCGTCGCGGGTGCTCCCGGCGGCCGACATCCCCACCACCGAGGATCTCGAAGAGATGCTCGACGACTCCTGAGCATTCGCAGCAGCCGACCCACCCCTCATCAACGACGACAGCGCCGCACTTCGAGAAAGGTCGCTCATGCCCGACAACACCGATCCCCGACTGCTCGCCCGGCTGGCCGCCAACCGCACCTCGAGGCGGCGGTTCCTCGGCGGCAGCGCCGCCGCAGCGGCCGCGCTCGCCCTGGGGCCTGCCGTGCTCGCCGCCTGCGGGTCGGGCGGCGACGGAGGCTCGGCCGAGTCGTCCTCGGCGGCCCCGGACGACGGTTCGCCGGCCACCGGCACCCTGCGGATCTCCAACTGGCCGCTATACATGGCCGACGGATTCGTGGCGGCCTTCCAGACCGCGTCGGGGCTCACGGTCGACTACAAGGAGGACTTCAACGACAACGAGCAGTGGTTCGCCAAGGTCAAGGAACCGCTGTCGCGTAAACAGGACATCGGCGCGGATCTGGTGGTGCCCACCGAGTTCATGGCGGCCCGGCTCAACGGGCTCAAGTGGCTCAACGAGATCAGCGAGTCCCGCGTCCCGAACAAGAAGAACCTGCGCGAGGATCTGCTCAACTCCAAGATCGACCCGGGCCGCAAGGTCACCGCACCGTATATGACCGGCATGGTGGGCCTGGCCTACAACCGGGCCGCGACCGGCCGCGACATCACCAAGATCGACGATCTGTGGGATCCCGCGTACAAGGGCCGGGTCAGCCTGCTCTCCGACACCCAGGACGGCCTCGGCATGATCATGCAGTGGCAGGGCAATTCGGTCGAGGACCCGACCACCGAGGGCGTGCAGAAGGCCGCCGACTTCGTCGGCGATCAGAAGGGCAGGGGGCAGATCCGCCGGTTCACCGGCAACGATTACGCCGACGACCTCGCTTCGGGCAATGTCGTTGTAGCCCAGGCATACTCCGGAGACGTGGTGCAGCTCCAGGCCGACAACCCCGATCTGAAGTTCGTAGTCCCCGAGTCCGGCGGTGACTGGTTCATCGACACCATGGTGATTCCGTACACCACACAGAACCAGAAGGCGGCCGAGGCCTGGATCGACTACGTTTACGACCGGGCCAATTACGCCAAGCTCATCGCGTTCACCCAGTTCGTGCCGGTGCTCTCGGATATGACCGACGAACTCGCCAAGATCGACCCCAAGATCGCAGGCAACCCGCTGATCAACCCGCCCGCCGACATGTCGGCCAACCTGAAGTCCTGGGGCGCGCTGACCGACGAGCAGACCCAGGAGTTCAACACCATTTACGCCGCAGTGACCGGGGGCTGACGCCGATGGCGGGCGTAGCCACCAGTAGCCGGCAGCGGAGCAGGATCGCCCCGTACCTGATGATCCTGCCCGCCCTGGTGTATCTCGGGATCTTCTTCGTGGTCCCGTTCTTCTCGCTGGCGCGCACCTCGCTGTCGTCGTCGGGCGGCTCGGTCTATCTGCCCACGCTGACCTTCGACTGGAACTTCGGCAACTATCTGCACGCCTTCAGCGAATACCAGGACCAGATCCTGCGGTCGTTCGGGTACGCCCTGGTGGCGACGGTGTTGTGCGCGATCCTGGCCTTCCCGTTGGCCTACGTCATCGCGTTCAAGGCTGGCCGCTACAAGAACCTGATCCTCGGCCTGGTCATCCTGCCGTTCTTCGTCACCTTCCTGATCCGCACCATCGCCTGGAAGACGATCCTGGCCGACGAGGGATGGGTGGTCAGCGCACTCGGCGCCGTCGGCCTGCTTCCCGCCGACGGCAGGCTGCTGTCGACGAGTTGGGCGGTCATCGGCGGGCTCACCTACAACTGGATCATCTTCATGATCCTGCCGCTCTACGTCAGCCTGGAGAAGATCGATCCCCGACTGATCGAGGCGTCCAAGGACCTGTACTCGTCGAACACCCGCAGCTTCACCAAAGTGATTCTGCCGCTGTCGATGCCGGGCGTGCTGGCGGGCAGCATGCTGGTGTTCATCCCGGCCGTCGGCGACTTCATCAACGCCGACTATCTCGGGAGCACCCAGACCACGATGATCGGCAACGTCATCCAGAAGCAGTTCCTGGTGGTCAAGGACTATCCCGCGGCGGCCGCGCTCAGCATGGTGCTGATGGCGATCATCCTGGTCGGGGTGCTGCTCTACACCAGGGCCCTCGGCACGGAGGACCTGGTATGACCGCCACCGCGATGGCCGAGGCCACCAGCCCGGCCGAGCCGAGCACCGTCAAGGGATCCCCGAAGTGGGGTGATCTGTCGCTGCGGATCGTCGCCGGACTGGTACTGCTGTACCTGTTCCTGCCGATCTTCGTGATCGTGCTGTTCTCGTTCAACAAGCCCGCGGGCAAGTTCAACTACACCTGGCAGGGCTTCACCTTCGAGAACTGGGCCGACCCGTTCAAGTACCCGGCCCTGACCGATGCGCTCAAACTCAGCCTCAACGTCGCCGCGGTCTCGACCGCGGTGGCGCTGGTCCTGGGCAGCCTGGTCGCGATCGCGTTGGTGCGCCAACGGTTCCGGGGGCAGAAGGCCGTCGACACCTTTCTGGTGCTGCCGCTGACCGCGCCCGAGGTCGTGATGGGCGCGTCGCTGCTCACCCTGTTCCTCGACCTGGGCTGGGCGGCCGGCTACACCACGATCCTCATCGCACACATCGCCTTCGAAGTCAGCTTCATCGCGATGACGGTGCGGGCCAGGGTCCGCGGATTCGACTGGACCCTGGAGGACGCGTCGATGGATCTGGGCGCCAGCCCGGCCCGGACGTTCTTCAAAGTGACTCTGCCACTGATCATTCCGGGCATCGTCGCCGCCGCGATGCTGTCGTTCGCGCTGTCGCTCGACGACTTCATCATCACCTATTTCGTCAGCGGGTCCACCGTGACCTATCCGCTGTATGTGAACGCCGCGACCAAGGCCGCGGTGCCGCCGCAGATCAACGTGCTCGCGACGGCGATCCTGGTGATCAGCTTGCTGCTACTGATGGCGGGAACGCTCTATCGGCGCAAGCGGATCGACACCTGATCGCCCCACTTTCATGCGCGAGCAGACGCGGCGGTACCCGTAATTCGCCGTTTACGGGTACGCCCGCGTCTGCTCGGCGGCTAATCCAGGGTCACGCTGACCGCGACCCGGCCCTCCGCGTCGCGGTTGGCGATCGCGTGCCCGTTGCGATCCCGACCGTCCAGGTCGACCAGCGTGATCGGCCCACCCTCGCCGAGGAAGTTGCGCCACCAGGTTTTGCTGTCGGGCGCCATCACATGGATGGTCGCCCGGTTGCCGTCGCGTTTGACCGAAACCGGAGTCTCGAAGGTCTGTCCCGAACGCCGCCCCTGGTACCGGATGACCACCACGCTGTCGCCTACCCAGCGGCCCAGCAACGGAATTCGGGTAAGGCCGACCATCGCCGTGTTGAACCACCGCACGACGGGTGAGCCGAAGATTCCACGTGCCACCCGGTCAGGGTAGCCCGGTCAGCCGATCTCGGCGGGAATCGGCACGTTACGTGATCCGGTGCGGGCCGCGCCGACACCCGCGGCCACCACGAAGCAGATGCCGATCGCGCCGGTCGGCCCCGGGACCTGGTGCAGCACGACGAGCCCGACGATCATCGCGAAGGCAGGCTCCAGACTCATCAGCGTGCCGAACGCCGCGGTGTTCAATCGCCGCAGGGCCAACAGTTCCAGGGCGAACGGAACGACCGGCAGCAGAATCGCCAACCCGATCCCGATCAGCAGGATCTCCGGGGTGACCCGCCCGAATACCGACGGCCCTACGGTCGCGGTGGCGACCAGACCGGCCACCGGCATCGACACCGCCAGGCCGTTGATTCCGGCCACCGAATCGCCCACCCGCTGGGTGAGTAGGATGTAGCAGGCCCAGCAGGCCGCGGCGCCGAGGGCGTACAGCACGCCGACCGGATCGACGCTGCCGGTCCACGGCTCGGTCAGCAGGACGACGCCGGCGGCGGCCAGACCGGGCCACATCAGCCGGCTCCGTCCTCTGCCGTGCGCGACCGCGACCCCGAGCGGTCCGAGGAACTCCAATGCCGCCGCGGTGCCGAGCGGGATACGCGCCAACGCCGCCATGAACAGCAGGGTGACACCGGCCGTGACGAGTCCGAGCACCACGCACCAACCGAACGCCGACTTGGTGAACGCGGCCGGGCGGGGCCGCACGATCACCAGCATGAGCACCCCGGCCCAGGCCAGCCGCAGCCACGCCGCGCCCTCGGCGCCGATGTCGTCGATCAGACCGACCGCGACCGCCAGCCCGGTCTGCACGCACAGCATCGAGCACACGGCCATGAGTGCGCCGGTGCGGGCGGCGTTATGGGTCAGGGTCGCGGTCACTACTGCATTGAAGGGCAGCGAAACCGTTCACGTCCACATGATTATTCCGGACATACCGTTCATGAAACCCTGACGGTATGTCACGGGATGAGCACGTGCTTGCCCACCGACCCGCGGGACTCGACGAGCCGGAGCACCGTGCGCCCGTCCTCCAGCCGGTGTACCTCCGGCCGGCCCGGCGCGATCACCGCGGCGCGGATCAGTCCGTCGAGCTCCTCGAGCAGTTCGGCGTGCAGGCCGGGTGCGCGCCGGGCGAGGACACCGATATGCAGACCCACGAGATTGACCTGGTGCCGGAAGATCAGATCCGAGGCGGCCACGGACGCGTCACCGGCGGCGACGCCGTAGACGACGACGCTGCCCGTCACCGGCCTGGCGACCGCCAAACTGGCTTCCAACGTGGTCGCGCCCACCGAGTCGAGCACCAGGTCCACACCCTCGCCGGCGGTGAGCGCCAACACCTGTTCGGTCACCGAGCCGTAGTCGATGACGTCGTCGACCCCCAGGCTGCGCAGCAGGTCGCGTTTGCCCGGCGAGGCGGTCCCGAGCACCCGCGCACCGTAGTGCCGGGCCAGCCGGACCGCGGCCTGGCCGACGCCGCCTGCCGCGGCGTGGATCAGCACGGTGTGCTGGTCACCGAGGACTCCGCGCAGCCGTAGCGCGGCCAGCGCGGTGAACCAATTCGCTTCGAGGCCAATGGCCTCGGTGGAGGTCCAGCCTGACGGCACCGGCAGCACGGCGGCCGCGGGCGCCAACGCGTACTCGGCGTACGCCCCCGCCGACCACGCCACGATCCGGTCACCGACGCGGGGACGGGTGACACCGGGGCCCAGTTCCAGGACCTCGCCCGCCATCTCGAAGCCGGCGACGTACGGAGCCCGGGGGCCTCCGACATACGTGCCGTAGGTATGCATGACATCGGCGAAGTTCACCCCCGCCGCGTCGACCTTGACCAGAACCTCCCCCGGCCCCGGTGTCGGAGTGGGTTGATCGGTGACGGCCGCCAGGTCACCCGGGCCGGCAGCCGACCGTTGTCGCAGGGCACGCATGGTCGGTGCGCCGTGCTTGTCCGTCGATATCGCTGTCATGGGTACAGGATGAGCACCGCACGCTAGCGGCAGGGTCAACTCCCCGCCGTCACCGGCCCGATCGCGGCCAGGTACGCGTCGAGCGCTTCACGATCACGCACCAGCCGGCTGATCCGGTCGTCGAGCTTGGACCTCTGAGCCAGCAGCTGCTCGACGAACTGTCGGCATGCCGCGGGCGGGACGAGTGCGTCCGGCCCTAGATGCGGCAGCAGCTCCTTCACCAGCCGGAGCGGAATGCCGTTGTTCACCAGCGCTTTCACCTGCCGGACCCGGTGGACCGTGTCGGCGCCGTACACCCGGTAACCGTTCGCGCACCGGCCTGCGGGCTCGATCAGCCCCTCCGACTCATAGTGCCGCACAGCGCGGACGCTCACTCCGGCGCGGCTGGCCAACTCACCGATCGCGATCATGACTGCCAGCAACGTCGCCCACCGACCAGGTGTTCCGCGGTTGGTCGTGGTATCCGCACACGACGAGTTCGCGTCGTGATCACGAAACCGACACCTCCTCGTGTCACGGTGGCGGTGTGCGGGTCGAGCCGGTACTGCCGACGAGGCGGTTTCACCGATTCTGCGTGCGGGTCGTGGACCGGCTACCGTTCGGGCTGAACACCATCGTCGCCCCCACATTCGTGGGCTTCGTGCTGATCAACAGCTTCACCTTCGGTGTCGATCTGATGATCCTGACGGCGCTGCACGGCGGGCTCGGCGCTCCGCTGCCGATCGCGGTGACCGTCGCCTACGCCTGCGCCTTCGCGCTCGCGTACGTCCTCAACCGGACCTTCAACTTCCGGTCCCACGCGGCCGTGGGACCCCAGATGACCGTCTACGTAGTGGTCGTCGTGGTCAATTACCTGGCGTTCATCCTCGGGGTATCGACCCTGCTCACGGCGGCGGGGGTCGAGTACCACCTGGCCCGGATCCTGGCCGGGGCATGCGAAGCCGCCTATATGTACAGCGCGATGCGGTGGGTGGTGTTCCGCCGCTGACGCCCGGCTACTGGGCTGGTTCGTAGCCGCAGATGGCTTCGACCTTGTCCGCGGACTTGCTCGCCGGGTCGAATTCGTAGCCCAGCCATTCGCGGGCCAGCCGGCGGGCCAGTTCCAGCCCCACCACCCGCTGACCAAAACACAACACCTGCGCGTTGTTGGACAGCACCGACCGTTCCACCGAGAAACCGTCGTGCGCGGTCACGGCGCGAATGCCGGGAACCTTGTTGGCGCTGATCGCCACCCCCAGCCCGGTGCCGCACACCAGCAGCGCACGGTCGGCCTTCCCGTCCGCCACCAACCGGGCCGCGGCGACGGCGACATGCGGGTAGGCGGTGTCCTCGTCGGCGCCGACCCCGACATCGATGACCTCGGTCACCCGATCGTCGGCGGTCAGATCGCCTTTGAGCGCCTCTTTGTAGTCGTAGCCCGCATCGTCGGAGCCGACGACGATACGCAGTTTCGGATGGCTGGTCATGAGTTGTCTCCTGATTCGGTGAATATGGTGCCGACGGTGCGCGCGCACAAGGCGAGTGAGGTGGCGCCGGCATCGGGGGTGCCGACGCTGCGGTCAGCCAGCGGTCTGGCCCGGCCCACCTTCGGGCGCAGATCCGCTGTCGCACGGGCGGCCTCGGTGGCGACTTCGGCGGCCGCGCGCCAGCCGTCCTGCCAGGCCTGGCCGTCCGATACCCGCCGTTCCAAGTCCTCGACGAAGGGCAGCAGCGCGTCGAGCATGGTCTTGTCGCCCGGCGCGGCGCCACCCAACCGCACCAACGCGTCGTAACCGTCGCGCATTCCGGCGGCGATGTCGCCACCCCCGGGGCGGCCGGTGTCGCCGAGGCGGGTGCCCAGTGCGCTCAGCAGGGCGCCCCACAGCACTCCGGAGGTGCCGCCGGCCTTGGCGGCCCAGGCCTTTCCGGCCGCCGTCAGCACCGAGCCCTGCCCGGCCCCATCGTCGACGGCGGCGGCCGCGGCGTCGCGGGCCGCGGACGACCCCTTCACCATGCCGCGTCCGTGGTCGCCGTCGCCGGCGATCGCGTCGATGCGGCCGAGTTCGTCCTCGGCGCCGGCGAGCTCCTCGGCCATCGCGGTGAGGGCCCGTGCGGCCAGTCGCGCCCCGTTCCGGCCGTCATCGTCGGCGAGCTCCGCCAGATCCGGTACCGCCGTTGTGCCCTCGACGTCCTCGCCGGAGCGCAACTGACCCGACCCGGGGTCAGCGGCGGCGCCCTTCTTGTAAGCCGGGGTGTCTGCGGGCGCGGTCCAGTACCGCTCCAGCTCCTCGTCGAGCCACATCACGGTCAGCGAGCACCCGGCCATGTCCAGGCTGGTGACCAGCTCACCCACCTCCGGCTCGACCACGGTGTACCCGCGTTCACGCAGCAGGCGGGCCACCTCACCCCACACCACGAACAGTTCCTCGTATTTGGTGCGGCCAAGGCCGTTGAGGATCACCGCGATTCGTTTCTCCGGTGCGTCGGGCCGGTCCCCAAGCACCCCGTCAACCAGGGTGGCGGCCAGGCCCGCCGCGGTCGGCATCGCCTCGTCGGCCACGCCCGGCTCACCGTGGATTCCCAGCCCGAGACCCATGTGCCCGTCCGGCACGGTGAACAGCGGGTGATCGGCGCCCGGAAGTGTGCAGCCGTCGAAGGCCACGCCGAGCGTGCGGGTGGCGGCGTTGGCGGCTTCGGCCACCCGGACCACACCGGCCAGGTCGAGACCCTCCTCGGCCGCCGCCGACGCGCATTTGAACACCGTGAAATCGCCTGCGATACCGCGCCGTTTGTCCTCCTGGCCACGCTCGGCGCTGGCGACGTCGTCGGTGACGGCGAAGTAGTGCGCGTCGATGCCCTCAGCGCGCAGCTGGGTGACGGCCAGCCCGAAGTTCATCACATCACCGGCATAGTTCCCGGTGGTGAGCAGCACACCGGCGTCGCCGTGCGCGGCCCGGGCCACCGAGGCGGCCTCCTCGGCCGAGGGTGAGGTGAAGATGTTGCCCACGACCGCGCCGTCGGCGAAACCCGGTCCGACGGTGCCGCAGAACGCCGGATAGTGGCCCGACCCACCACCGATCACCACCGCGACCTTGCCGGGCCGGGTCCGGTGGGCCCGCACCACCCCGCCGGGAACACCGGCGACGTGGCGGGCATTGGCGTCCAGGAAGCCCACCAGCATGTCCTCGGTGAACCGGGCCGGATCGTTGAACAGCTTGGTCATCGCAACCGCTCCCCCGAATCGACGTCGAACAGATAGACCCGCTCGGCCGGCGCCGTCACGACGACCTGCTGCTCGGGTTCGTAGCTTTCGGCGGCGGGCGTCTGCACCACGATGCCCTCCTCCGCGCCGGCGACCGTGCTGGTCGCCAGCCCGAACTCGAGCAGGTGCTCGAAGTAGGCCACGGTGGCCGAGACACCTTCGCCGCCGTCGGTCCGCAGCGCGCAGTCCTGGGGCCGGATCCCCACCGAGACCCTGGTCCCGTCCGCCACCCCGGTCACGGTGGTGTCGAGTGCCCCTGCGCCAGAGCCGATTTCGACCCTGGTCCGGCCGCCCTCGACGCGTGCGGTGCCGTGCAGGACATTGATCTGCGGTTCACCGACGAACTGCGCCACGAACAGGTTGGCCGGATCGTCGAACACCTCGTCGGGCGTGCCGAACTGCTGCACCACGCCGGCATCCATCACCGCGAGCCGGTCGGCCAGTGACAGCGCCTCCACCTGGTCGTGGGTGACGACGATCGTGGTGTAGCCGAATTCGCGTTGCAGGACCTTGAGTTCGCGGCGCACCCGCTGCCGGGCGGACGCGTCCAGGTGGCTCAGCGGCTCGTCGAGCAGCAGCACCGGCGGGTTGCGCACCAGCGCCCGGGCCAGCGCGACCCGCTGTTTCTGGCCGCTGGACAGGCCGGCCGGCCGCAGCTCCAGCATGTCGTCCATCTCGAGCCGGCTGCTGATCGAGGCCACCAGCTGTTCGGCGCCCTTGACCTTGCGGGCCTTGAGCCCGTAGAGCAGGTTCTCCCGCACCGACATCGGCGGATACAGCGCGTAGCTCTCGAAGCCGACCCCGATTCCGCGTTTGGCCGCGGGCAGCTGTGACACCTCGCGCTCGCCGATCCTGATCGAGCCACTGGTCACCGTCTCAAGCCCGGCGATCATCCGAAGTGTGGTGGTCTTACCGCATCCGGACGGGCCGAGCAGCGCCACCAGCTCTCCCGGTTCGATCGCCATATCGATGCCCTTGACGGCCTGGAAGCTCTCCCGGCCCCGCGACGAGTACGTCTTCACCAGGTCGGTCAGGGTCAGGCTCTGCGCCGTGCCGGTCTGCTTCGGTGCCGTCACCGTCGTCGTCACTGCGCTGCCTCCAATGCGGAATCATGTTCGGCCCGGCCCAGCCTCGGGGTGTCTCCGGTGCCCGCGGCGAACAGGTGGATATCGGGTTCGGCGACCGAGAGACTCACGTCCGCACCCTCCCCGACCCCTTCGCGCCCGGAGGCCAGCACGATCAGCTGGGTGCCCGCGACGTCGACGGTCAACTCGACGTTACGGCCAAGCCGTTCGGCCAGCAGCACCCGGCCCCGCAACGTGCCTGCGTCGGGTGTGACGTGGATGTCGCAGGGCCGCAAACCGACCCGCACCCGCTCACCACGCCCGCATTCGACCCCGGCAGGCACCGCGAGGTCGAACGCCCCTGCGCCGTCGGCGCTGCCGAGCCGTACCCGGCCGTCGTCGACCACACCGTCGAGCAGGTTGATCTCGGGCTGCCCGAGCGCCTTGGCGACGAAGGTGTCGGCCGGTCGGCGCCAGATCTCCTCGGGGGTGCCGATCTGCACCAGGGAGCCCTCGCGCATCACCGCGATCCGGTCACCGAGCGCCAGGGCCTCCTGGTAGTCGTGGGTGACATAGATCGTGGTGGTGCTGCTCATGGCGCCGAGCTGTTTGAGTTCGGCCCGCATCGCCGCACGCAGTTTGGCGTCGAGGTGGCTGAGCGGTTCGTCGAGCAGATAGATGTCGGCGGGCCGCACCAGCACCCGCCCCAGCGCGACCCGCTGGCGCTGGCCGTTGGACAGCTCGCGCGGGAATCGCTTCTGCAGGTGGTTGATTCCGAGAGTGGTAGTGACCTGGTCGATGCGCTCGGCGCGCTGGGCGTCGGAGTAGCTGCCGGTGCGCCCCGATTTGAGCGGCGAGGCCAGGTTCTCCGCGACGGTCTTCTGCGGGTAGAGCGCGTAGCTTTCGAAGGCCATCGCGACGTTGCGATGATAGGGCTCCACCCGGGTGACGTCGGTACCGCCGATGTGCACCGAACCGGCATCGATGTCGACCAGCCCGGCCACCGATTTCAGCGTGGTGGTCTTACCGGCCCCACTGGGCCCGAGGATGACGAAGAACTCACCGTCGGCGATGTCCACCGACACCCCGTTCACCGCTTTGGTTTTGCCGAACGACTTGTGCACGTCGGCGATCGATACGGAGGACATCAGGCCTTCACCGCCCCGAACGACAGGCCGCGCACCAGATACCGCTGAATGGTCAAAGCCAGGATCAGCGGGGGCAGCGCGGCGATGATGGCGGCCGCGGCGGTCAGGTTGTAGTAGGCCTGCCCGCCGCCGCCGAGGAACTTGGTGATCGCGACGGTCACCGTGCCGGCATTGCTGTCGGCGAGAATCAGCGGGAACACGTAGTTGTTCCACGCGAAGATGAACGCCAGCAGGGCCGCGGCCGCGATCCCCGGTCGCACGATCGGCAGCGCCACCATGAGGAACGCCCTGCGGCGGGTGTAGCCGTCGAGCAGCGCGGCCTGCTCGAGGTCCTCGGGCAGGTCCTGGAAGTAAGACCGCAGGATCCACACCACCAGCGGCATGGTGACCAGCTGCAGCACCCAGATCATGCCGACCTTGGTGTCGAACAGCCCGATCTGGTTGTAGATCACGAACAGCGGCACGATCACCATGAGTTCGGGTGCGAACCGGAACGACAGCATGGTGAACATCAGGTCATTGCTGCCCTTGTACTGCCAGCGCCCCGCCGCGTAGGCGGCCGGGATGCCGATCACCAGCGAGACGATCACCGCGCCACCGCAGTTGAGCAGGCTGGTGAGCAGCGACGCCTTGAAGTCGACGCTGGTCATCTGGGTGCCCTTGTCGGAGAGCACGGTGGCGAAGTTCGACCAGGTGGGGCTGAACGAGAAGTACGTGCTGGTCTGTTCCTCGGCGTTCTTGAGCGCCAGCATCAACATCCAGAAGATCGGGAACAACGAGAAGATGAACCAGATCACCACGCCCACATCGGCGGCCACCGACCCGATCGACAGCCGCTTCTGGCCGGGAGACAGTTCGGCTCTACTGAACAGTGTTTTCTTGACGGCCATGGCCTTAAACTTCCGCTCCGGCAGCCCGTCGCTGCGCCTTGCCCAGCACGCTGACCAGATAGCGCGCGGTAATGAACACGATGACCCACAGCAGCAGCATGTAGGTGCTGCCGCGGGAGTAGTCCAGGTTGATGATCGAGTCCTCGAACGCGCCGATCTGCAGTGTGCGGGTCGCGACACCGGGACCGCCCGCGGTCAGGACGTAGATGTGGTCGAACACCTTGAGGTTGTCCATGAACCGGAAGATGACCGCGACCAGGATGTAGGGCCACAGCATCGGCAGCATCAGTTTGCGGAACATGTAGAACCAGCTGGCACCGTCCACCTCCGACGCCTCGAAGGGCTCCCTGGGCAGCGACCGGATTCCGGCCAGCACCAGGATCGCCACGAACGGGGTGAAGATCCACAGGTCCACCAGGATCACCGACCACAGCGCGTTGGTCGAGGACAACCAGTCGAAGGTATTGCCCAGCCCCAGCACATGGTTGAGGATGCCGAACTGCGGATTGAACATCAGTTTCCAGATCACGCCGGCGATCACCGGGGCAATCATCAGCGGCAGGATCAGCACCTTCTCGAAGATCCTGCCGATGATCGACGACCGGTTGAGCAGCAGGGCCAGCCCGACGCCGATCACGGTTTCGATCACCGTGGCGACCACGGCGAAGATGCCGGTGACCTTGACGCTCTGCCAGAAAACCTGGTCACCGAGAACGGATTTGAAATTCTCGAACCAGACGAAATACGGATCGGGGTTGACCGCCGCGTAGTTGAGGAAGGCGTAGTAGGCACCCACGAAGAACGGGTAGAGGATGCCGATCACGATCACGACCGCCGGGACCGAGAGCAGGTAGGGCCGCAGCTTGCGGCGCCAGGCCGGTACCTGCGGCGGGGACTGCGCGGCCCGCTCGGCGGCCCGCTCGGATGTGTCCCCCGGAGCGTTGGATGTCTGCGTGGTCATATCGCCGGCTCCTAGAGGTTGACCTTGGAGGTGTTGGTCTTGGCCAGGCTGCGCAGCCGGGACGCGGCGTCGTCTCCGCCGTAGATGTCCTGCAACGCCACCGCCCAGTTCTGGGTGGTGTCGAAGAACTTCTTCTGCGGGGTGAACTGGATCTTCGATTCCCCGATCACGGTCTCGAACGCCTCGAGGTAGCCGAACTGGTCGGCCGCGACCCGTTTGAAGGTGTTGTCGAACACCGACTTTCGCACCGGATCCGCGTACGTACCACCCTCGACGGCCTTGCTCATCGAATCCTTGCCAGTGGCCCACTGGATGAACAGCCAGGCCGGCAGCTTGTTGCGGGAGTTGGCGCTCATCGCCCAGCACCATGTCCACAGGTTGGTCTTGTAGTTGCCGTCCGGCCCGGCCGGTCCCGCGTACCAGCCGAGGTTGCCCGCTTCCTTGCTGGCGCCCGGCTTGTTCTTCGGGTATGTGGCGCTGTCGGCGTCGTAGACCATCATCGCGGTCCCGTCACCGAGATCGCCGGTGGCGTTGGGATAGTCGTAGGTGGTCCAGGACGTCGGTCCGGCCTTGTGCTGCATCTCGATCCACTTGCGGGTGAATTCGATGGCCGTGTCGCTGTCCATCTCGGCGATCAGGTCCGAACCGTCGAACGTGTAGTCCACCGCACCCTCGCGGCTGTACTGCGTCATGAAGCCGGGGTGGATGGTCGCCCACGACTTCGACCCGCGGGTCGCGATGCCGTACCGGTTCTCCGAGCGATCGGTGAGATCGACCGCCAGCTGGATGAAATCGTCGAAGTTGTCCGGCAGCCGGGTGATGCCCCTGCGGTCGAAATAGGCCTTGTTGTAGGCGACCACGTTGTTCTCGAAGCCCCACGGGATGGCCAGCTGACCCCCGGTGCCCAACGGGTTGCCGGTCTGGAAATCCCACCGGGTGGAGGTGCGCAGGCCGTCGAAGATGTCCTCGAAGTCGTACTCGTCGCCGGTGGCCGAGGTGTTCTGCAGCCACGGGCCAAGGTCCTCGATCCACCCCGGCGGCCCGTACTGCCAGATGAAGTAGGCACCGAGCATGAACGCGTCGTGTTTGCCGGAGCCGCCGGCGAGCTCGGTGTTGAGCTTGGTGTAGTAGTCCGCTTCCGGTACCAGGTCGACGTTGACCGTGATCCCGGTGAGCTCGGTGAACTCCTTGAGCAGCGGCTGATACGACAGCTGGTAGGGGTGTGGTGTCTGCAGGATGTTGATGGTCGAGCCGGCGGCCTTGCGCCAGTCGAATCCGCCGCCGACCTCCGACGCCCCGTTCGGGGCGCTGCTTCGGCCACCGACGCCGCAGGCCGACAGCACCGGGAGGCTGACCGCCGCGGCCCCGGCCAGACCCATGGCGGCCAACATGTTTCGCCGCGACAGCTGCCGCTGCGGCTGTGAATCTCGCATCATTGCGGTGTCGCCTTCGCTATGCCGGGATCAGGGAGACCTTGACCGATTCCTTCCCACTGGCCACCAGGTCCAGGCCTTTCTGGAATTCGGTGAGGGGCAGTTGGTGGGTGCAGATCCGATCCATCGGCAGGATGCCGGACTCGATCAGCTTGATCGCGGCGGGCCAGCAGTACGGGCCGAGGTGGGCGCCGAGCACATCGAGTTCCTTGTCGTCGCTGATGATGCTCCAGTCCACCGTGGCATCGCTGCCGAACACCCCGTACTCCACGTAGCGGCCGAGCTTGCGCAGCAGATTCAGCCCCTGTGGGACGGCCGACGTGTGGCCGGTGCCCTCCAGGTAGACGTCGGCGCCGTAGCCGTCGGTGAGGCCCTTGACGATCTCCTCCGCATTCTGCTCGGCGATGTTGATGGTCAGATCCGCGCCGCACTGCTCGGCGAGCTTGAGTTTTTCGGGCTCCATGTCCAGCGCGATCACCCGCATCGGGTTCTTGGACTTGGCCCCGGCGACCATGCCGAGACCGATCGGGCCGCACCCGGCAACCACCACGGTGTCCTCGAAGCTGATCTGGGCCCGCTCGACGGCGTGCAGCGCACAGGACAACGGTTCGGCGAATGCCGCGTGGGCCGGCGGCATATCGGCGGACACCTTGTGCACCAGGGCTTCTGCCGGGTACACCATGTAGCTGGCCATCGCGCCGGGGGTGCGCCGCTTGAACCCGTACAGGTCGTGCGGCTGGCACATGTGGTACTGGCCGCGCTTGCAGAACCGGCACTCCCAGCACGGCACGATCTGCTCGGAGACCACCCGGTCACCGACCGCGATGCCCCACCGGGCGGCCGCGTCGTCGTCGAGTTCGATGACGCGCCCGACGAACTCGTGGCCCGGGATGACCATGGTCTCGGCCCAGGCCGGCCGGTTCTCGTCGCCCCAGAACTTCGCCGCGCCGTGGTAGCACTTCAGATCGCTGGCGCAGATACCGACCGCTTCGACGCGGATCAGCGCCTCGCCGGGGCCGCGCTGCGGTACCGCGACCTCCTCGAGCCGGTAGTCGTGCGGGCCGTGACAGACCACTGCCTGCATCTTTTCGGGGATCTGACCGGACATGCGTGCACCTTTCGAACTGTGGTTGCAGTCACACTAACCAACCCATGCACATATGTCCAGAACATCTGTTCAGGAAATATTGACCGAGAACAGATGTTCAGTGCCATACTCGATGGCGTGTCCCGGTCCGCGCAGCCCACGTCCCCGAGCGGTGCCGACGGCCAGGGGGACGCCGAATCCGGTCACTTCCCGGCCTCGCTCCTGTACGCGGCGGCAAAGCTCTATTACCACGAGGACGCCACCCAGGCCGATGTCGCCGGCCAGCTCGGCACCAGCCGGGCCACGGTGAGTCGCCTGCTGTCAGAAGCGAAGCGACGGGGCATCGTCCGGATCGAAGTGGTGCCGCCGGACGAGCTCGGTTCTGGCGATATCGCCGCTCAGCTAACCCGGGCGCTCTCGCTGAACACGGTGTTCCTCAGCCATCCCCTGCCGAATCCCGGCCCGGGGCGAACGCACGTCGACGTCATGGGCGCCGCACTGGCACCGGCGGTGGGCCGGGCCCTCGGCGCGGCCGGACTGCTGCCGGGCGATGTGCTGCTGGTGTCCTCGGGCCGCACCGTGTACGAGGTCGCCCAGTACGACATGGTCGGTCTGCCCGGCGTCCAGGTGGCACCGACGGTCGGCGGCAACGACCAGCCCGAGGAGTGGTACCAGACCAACGAGATCACCCGGCTGGTCGCCAACCGGATCGGCGGCAGGCCCAACTACCTGTTCGCGCCGGCCCTGCCGGGGCCCGATCTGTATCCGTCGCTGATCAACGACCCGAGCATCCAGCGGGTCCTGCACCTGTGGCCGCGCGCACGGTGCGCCCTGATGGGGGTCGGGGCGCCGCCCCTGATGCGTTCCGACATCCCCCGGTTCGTGCCGACCGAGTCCGACTCGCTGCGGTCCGCGGTGGGCGACGTGTGCTCGCGGTTCTTCGACCGGTCCGGGGACGCCGTGGAGTTCGACGGCAGCGAGCAGCTCATCGCGGTGGAACTCGAAGCGCTGCGCCATGTTCCGGTGTCGATCGCGGTGGCGATCGGCAAGGACAAGGTGGAGTCGATCGTCGCGGGCGCGCGCGGCGGATATTTCAACCAGCTGGTCACCGATCCGGCGACGGCCGCCGCCCTCATCGAGTACGCCGAGTCCTCGTAATCCTCGAGTTCGACGAAAACGTCACTCGGCGTGCGGTTTTGCCGCACTTTCGTCGAATTCGACATGTGGGCCGGCCAGCCGGTGCACCTGGTCCCTGGTGGCCGGATACAACTCGCGCCAGGTCGCGTACAGGTCGTCATACAGACCGCGGTAGCGGGTGTCGGGTTTGATCTCCCTGGCGATCTTGGCCCAATCGGTGTCCGCCGGAACCAGACCGACTCCGATCGCGGCCAGCAGGGCATCGCCGTAGCTGGCTCCGATCCCCTGCTCGGGGACCAACTGGGTGCGGCCGGTGATATCGCTGAGCGCCTGCGCCCAGACCGGGCTGCGCAAACCGCCGCCCACCGCGACGGTCCGGTTGCCGGTGTGGGCGTCGTCGAAACGCTCCAGGATCTGGCGGATGCCGAACGAAATCCCTTCGTAGGCAGCCCGGAACAGATGCCCGCGACCGTGCCGCAGGGTCAGCCCGGCGAGGACCCCGCGGGCCTGCGGATCGAAGACCGGGGTGCGCTCCCCCGCCAGATACGGCAACACCAGCAGGCCCTCGCTGCCCGGTGGGACCTGGCGGGCCTCGGCCATCAATTCGTCGAACGGCGCGCCGCCGGTGACCGTCTGCAGCCAGTTGATCAGACTGCCCGCCGTCGACGTCCCCGCGGCCAGGGCCAGCGTGTCGCGTTCGACGCCTGCCGTGGTCCACAGCGCCGGATCGCTGTGGTACTCGGCGATCACCTGGACCAGAAACATCGTCGAGCCGTACATCAGCATCTGATCGCCGGGCCTGCGCACCCCGACCGAGAAGGCTTCGGAGTAGGCGTCGACGGTCCCCGCGGCCACCGGGGTGCCCGCCGGGATCCCGGTGGCCGCCGCGGCCCGCGCCGTGACCGTTCCCACCACATCACTGGGCCAGACCAGCCGCGGCAGCGGAAGGTGGCCACAGATCCGTTGGGCCCAGGGCAGATTCCAACCGAACTCGCGGGTCGCGTAGAGCGGATCGCACTGGCTCGCGGTGTGGTGGTCCATCACGTACTCGCCGGTCAGCTTGGCCGCGATGTAGGAGTTCGACCCGTACCAGCCGGTGGCCCGCTCGAAGACCGCGGGTTCGTGGCGGCGCACCCATTCCAGCTTGGGGCCGACGGCCTGACTGGACAGCAGGGTGCCGGCCCGCTCCAGGATCCGGTCCTCGCCGAACTCGGCGGTCAGCGAATCGATCTCTTCGGATGCCCTGGTGTCGATGCCGTACAGGATGGCCGGGCGCAACGGTCGCAGATCGTCGTCGCACAACACCAGGCAGGGCCCGACTCCACTGACGCACATGCCCGCGAGCACACCGCCGCTCGGCATCCGCGCCATCAGCGCCGCGCCGATCTGGCAAATCTCGCGCCACCAGAGCTGCTCCGCGTCGACCTCGGCCCATCCGGGCCGGGGCAGATCCATCGAGTGCGCGATGGTCTCGGTGGCAATCACCGATCCCGAACCGTCGACGAGGACGCCCTTGGTGCTCCCCGTTCCCATATCGATGCCGAGCAGCAGGTCCACGCCGACCACCCTACGACGTGGCCCCCGGCGTCGGTGTCACCTCGGTGCGGTGCGATCGGGGAACGGGTCGTTGGCAAAGTCGATCTGGGCGGCCGGGTTACTCACCGCGGTCACCACCCCGGTGCCGAACGCCCCGGCCCCGTCGAACAACGTGGCCGCGCCGACCGCCACTCCCTCGGCCGCCCAATGGGAATCGGCCTGCACCCCGATCCACTCGTCCTGCGGCAGCCGGGACAACGCCACGGTGAGGTCGCCGTTGATGTAGCCGACCCCCCTGGTTCCCAGGTTGGTGACCAGGCTGGTGCCCTCGGCGGCCATCGCCGCCCGGACGAACGGCGAGTTCGGCCTGCCCTCCACGACGGTGATGGTGCGGTTCATGAACCGTTTGCGCGACGCGTTCTGGTGATCGGCGATGGCCCCGGTCCATCCGCCGCTGTCGCTGCCGATGTAGGTCCTGCGGTCGTCGTCGAGGTCGGCGGGCGGTGTGAACGGCGTCGCCGCGACCCATTCCGCACCGGGCGGGGCCGCCGACCGCCGGTACTGCACCAGCGTCGCGCGCGCGACCGTCACACCGTCCTGTACCAGTTCGCATTCGGAGTTGCGTACCCGCCTGCCGTCGCGGATCAGCGCCACCTTGGTCGTCGTCGGCACGCCGCGGGCCGCCTTGAACAGGTCGACGGTCAGCCGGGCCGGCAGGAACTCCGGCAGACCGAACGACGTCTCAAGCGCCCGCGCCGCGAGGCCTACCATCGCGGGGCCGTTGAGATGGTCCTCACCCCAGTGGCTCTGGGCGAAGCGGGTCGGCTGGAACCGGTCCGCGTCGGACTGGACGAAATGGGCCGCAACCTCGGTCATCGGCGCATCGTCGCACACCGGCTAACTATTCACATAACTGCAGACAATTCGCCACGATCGTCCGCGATTGCCGGACAATGTGGTGTTCAATGGCCGCCATGAACACCCGTCGCCTGCGGTTGCTGCTGGCCTTGTCGCGGCTGGGCTCGATGCGGGCCGTCGCCGAGGTGAACCACCTGACCACCTCCACGGTCTCCCAGCAGATCGCCGCGCTGGCCAAGGAGGTCGGCACGCAGCTCATCGAGCCGGACGGCAGGCGGGTCCGGCTGACCCCGGCGGGGCTGCGGCTGGCCGATCACGCCGTCACGATCCTTGCCGCCGTCGAGGCCGCCCGGCTCGATCTGGACCCGGAAGCCGAACCGAGCGGCACGGTGCGCGTCGGCGGTTTCGCCACCGGTATCCGGGTGTCGCTGCTCCCGATCATCGCGGAGCTGTCCGAACGCTTCCCCAAGGTCGGGTTCGTCATCAGCGAGTACGAACCCCTCGAAGCATTCGAACTGCTCACCGACGACGAACTCGATCTCGCGCTGAGCTACGACTACAACCTGGCGCCGGCCGCACTCGAACCTGCCCTTGAGACCACCGCGCTGTGGTCGATCCCATGGGGTCTCGGCGTTCCGGCGGACTCCCCGGACGCACCGGCCCGGGTCGCCGACTTCGCCACCACGACGTGGATCGTCAACTCCCGCAACACCGCCGACGAGGACGCCGTGCGCACCATGGCCGCGATGGCCGGCTTCATCCCTCGCATCGCTCATCAGATCGACAGCCTGGACCTGGTCGAGGACCTCATCGCCGGCGGATACGGCGTCGGCCTGCTGCCCCTTGGCCGGCCGACCTGCGGCGCGGTCAAGGTTCGCGAACTGGCCGACGCCACACCGGTTCTGACCGCCTACGCGGTCACCCGCACCGGCCGGTCCACCTGGCCGCCGCTACGGATGGTGCTCGACCGGCTGCGTCCGCCGGCCGGAGCACCCCTGCCGCAGCCCGGGTGGCCACGGCCGGAGGCCGCCTAGGTGTCGTGACCCGAGCTCGACAATGAGCGCGAACACCTTCTGTCACCTTTGGCCTGTCACCTTTGGCGCTGGCCGCGGCTTTCAGGCTGCGCCTGGGCGCGATCGTAGGATTCGCGCGCCTCATTGACTCGCCACAGGTTGTCGTCGCCCCATTTGACGAGCTGGCCGAACACAGTGGTCAAACTCAAACCCAGAGGGCTGATTGCGTACTCCACGCGGGGCGGAATCCCGGGGTAGAACGTGCGCGTCACCAGCCCGTCGCGCTCGAGCTGGCGCAGTCGTTGCGTCAAAACTTTGGGCGTGATGGCCGGTATCAGCGTTTCAAGCTCGCCGAAACGTTGCTGACCCGACTCGGTCAACGTCCACAAGATAGCGGCAGTCCATTTGCTGAACAACACCTCTACCACCGGGCTGATCGGACAGATGTGATCAGCGAGCACGGCCTCTTGCCGCACCGACGGTATGCCATCAGAAAAGGTGATGCGTGTCACGATCAGCGTACTTTCCTCTAGGTACCTACTGTCACAACGATAGTAGCTTTGCGTTCGGTCGCGGGACGAACTCAACGAAGAAGTCCCCGCAGACCACCGTCCAGACAACGTCAAAATCATTGTCAGCCAACCTTTCAGGAGGTCCGTATGGGCACGCTTCTACACCTCGATTCGGCCGTGTTCAGCGGCGAGGCATCTTCCTCACGCTCCGCTACCCAGGCGTTCGTGGACGCATGGCGGCAACAGCACCCAGAAGGCAAAGTGCTGTACCGAGATCTCGACGCCGATCCGGTTCCCCACATCAGTGCCGACGCATACATGGCCGCAGTAATTCCAGCCGAGCAGCGCAGCGAATCTCAGGCCATCAACCACGCTGCACGTGAAGCGCTGATCGCCGAGCTGGAGAGTGCCGACGCCGTGGTGATCGGCGCTCCGATGTACAACTTCGGAATTCCGTCGACTCTGAAGACCTGGATCGACAACGTCATTCTGATAGGCCGCACGTCCAGCACCACCGAGTCGAAGATCCTCGGTACGCCGGTCACCGTCATTGCCAGCCGCGGTGGCTCCTATGCCCCGGGCACTCCCAACGAATCCCATGAATACGTCATCAACTATCTGGAATCTGCCCTCGGATCGCTACTGGGGATGCAGCCCCGCTTCATAGTGATCGAGCTGACTTTGGCCCACGTCCTTCCCGGTCTTGACCACCTCATCCCGGTGGGCGAGCAGTCCCGCAACCAGGGGCTCAGCGACGCTCAGGCCGCAGGTTCGGACCTGGCTCGCCGCCTCTCCGCCTGAACACCGGCGCCGCCACCGGCAACCGCGTCGTACGAGCGCTCCACCATAACAGCGTAAACCTCCGACCAGCCTGCGCATCGGTGCTGCCAGGTGGTCATTCAATCCAACGTAAGTTCCTGGAAAACAGAAGGATGGCAGATCGTGGCAAAGATTGTGACCGAAAGCGACCGGCACTGGCGTACCGACGCCGAGGGCTATGACGAGTGTGACCTGTGGAACGGTGCGGACACCTACAGCGAGCTCATCAGAATGGACGTCGGCTATTCGTTCGAGAAGCATATCCACAGGAGCGACGTACGCATTTTCGTTGTGGCGGGCGTCATCGAACTGAACGTCAATGGCAAGTCGAACCTGTTGAAAGCCAACGATTTCTACGTCGTGGAAGCAGGAGATCAACACACCGAGACCGCGGTCGAAGATAAGACAGTAATCCTCGTCAACGCAGGTGAGAGTCGCGATTCGTTGTTCCCGCTGAACTTCGTCTAGAAGAATCCGCTGTCGGGTAAGGCCGCCCCGTTCACCGCGATATCTCCCAGCACCCGCGCCTTGTAGACGGTCGGGTTGTGCGAGAACAGGGTTCGCAGATTTCGCCAGTGCCGGTCGAGGTGGGCCGTGGCGCGGATCGACGACGCTCCCCCGACGTCGAAGATCCGTCCCGCCGCCCGCAGCGCCGGCTCCTCGATGGCGACCTTGACGCGTGCGGCCGCGATCGACGCCCGGTCCTCCAGGCCGGGGTCGATCCCCGCTACCCTGGCCTGCCCCAACGCCTTGGACAGCTCGTCGGCCGCGCCGTGCACCAATGTCGTTGCGGCGTAGGCCACCGCGTCAATCTCGCCAACCACCTGCAACAGCTGCGGGTCGGTGGTCGGGCTCGCGCCGGTGGCGAAGGTGTAGGTGCGGTGCCTGCCCCGCACCAGCGCGGCGGCGTCGGCCGCCAGGGCGCGCAGGATTCCGGCCGCGACGGCGTGCAGGTACAACTGCACGAGCGCACCGCGGGCCCGGTCGATCCCGACCCTGGTACCCAGCCCGAACAGTTCGTCGGCGTGCACCGCGACGTCGTTCAGCAGGGTGGTGCCGCTGCCGGTGTGGCGCTGGCCGATGCCGTCCCAGTCGTCGGCATGGACCACCCCGTCACGGTCGGCCGGGATGACCGCCGCGACCGGGGCGCCGTCCTCACCCTGCGCGCTGACCCGCAGATAGTCGGAGAACTGGGCGCCGGTGCTGTAGAACTTCCGCCCGCGCAGGACCAGTCCCGAGTCGGTGCGCAGCAGTTGGGTGTCGTAGGTCTGCCCGCCGACCGCGCGGGTGCTCTGCTCGGAGGTGACGCCCCCGATCAGCCCGCCCCGCGCGATCACCTCGATCCACCGGTCGCTGCCCGGCCGCTGCGGAACCCGCTGCAGCTCCTCGACCACCGAATAGTGCACCCGCAGAATGTGGGCCAGGTCCGGATCGGCCTCGGCCAGCGCGATCACGAAATCGAAGAACTCCGCCGTCGAATACCCGCGGCCACCGCGTTCGGCGGCCAGGCGCACCGCACCCAACCGGTGCGTGCGCACCAGTTCCACGCCGAGCGTCGGCGGTTCGTGGCCGCCCTCGTCGAGCCTGCGGCGGTAGTCGGCACCGATCTCGGCCAGCACATCCCGGTCGGAGGCCGAACTCGTTGGGGCCACCGTGGCCTCGGCTGCTACGGACATATCGGTCAATCCTTTCCGATCGGTTCATCGCCGATCCAGGTGTTGTAGAACCAGGGCACCGAGTTCGCCGCGTTGGCGAACCCACGCACCCGCGGTGCGACGGCGAAGATCTGGGTGTCTTCGAGCAACGGCACCGAGTACGCGTTGTCGATCACGTAGTCGTTGTATTCGCGCAGCAGCGCCAGCCTGCGCGCCGGATCGGTCGCGCCGATCTGCGCCTCGAGCAGCCGGTCGATGTTGGGGTCGCTGCCCTTGAGGGCGTACAGGTCGCCGTACTCGCTGCCGTAGTTCTGCCAGAGCCGCACCGGGTCGGCCGTGGGCCATCCGTTGCGGCGCAACCCGACCGAGTCCTCGATGCTGGCCGTGGGGTAGTTGGCAAAGTCGGTCTGGCGGATCACCAGTCGAATGCCGATCCGCCGGAGCTGCCGCTGGATCAGCTCATACATCGGTTTGGCGGTGTGGTCGTAGACGTCGACGTAGATCTTGGCTGAGAGCTGCCTGCCGTCCTTGACCCGGTAACCCGCGTCGTTGACCTGACTCCACCCCGAGGCCCGCAGCAGGCGGATCGCCTCTTCGGGGTCGTAGCGGACGGCGTCGCTGCGGTCGGAGTAGCCGGGGAAGTTCTTGGTGACGATGTTCTGGGCGGGCTGCCAGTTGTCGGTGTAGAGGGTCCGCAGGATCTCGTCGCGGTCGATACCGAACCCGATCGCCTTGCGCACATTGATATCCCGCATGAAGGGCGCGGTTTGGCGGATGTCGAGGGTGTTGGCCAGACCGGGGGTGCGCAGGCCTCGGACGTCGAAGCCCTCGCGGGTCAGCAGACGTTCGTCGGGAGGCTGGGCGTAGCGGATCGCATCGGCCTGCCCGGCGCGCAGCGCACCGACCCGGACGCTGTCCTCGGTCACCGGGATGACGGTGACGGTGTCGAGGTAGGCCTCGCCCTGATGGGGCGCGGTGGCCGGTGCCCAGCCGTAGCCGCGACGCTTGGCCAACACGATCTTCTTGTCCGGGATCTCCGACTCGGCGTAGAACGGTCCCGACCCGATCAGGTTGGTGACCACCGACTGCTCCTCCTTGGTGGCGTCGATGGTGGCGTCGGCGACCAGCCCCGAGGTGTTCAGCGACAGCACCGCGATGAACGGCGCGTACGGTTCGGCGAGCGTGACCCGTACAGTGCGTGAGGCGTTGTCGGCCGTGACCGACTCGACGTCGGGGAAATAGGTGTTGCGGGTAATGCCCTTGGGTTTGTCGCCGTTGGCCTCCCACAGCAGATTCCGCCGCACCGATTCCGCATCCAGCCGCTGACCGTTGCTGTAGGTCACGCCGTCGCGGATGGTGAACTCATACACCCGCTTGGCGGCGTCGACCGTCCACCGGTCGGCGATCCACGGGACGAAGTCGAACGTCTTGGGGTCCTGGTACACCAGCCGGTCCAGCATCTGGTCCTTCAGCAGGCTGTTCTGCCAGTAGCCGACCTGAATCTGCAGTGACGCCGGGGCTTCGGCGTCCAGGTAGGTCAGGTGTCCGCCGCGGGTTCCGGCCGCCCGGTGCTCCTCGCGGTCCCCCGCGCCCGACCCGCATCCGGCGCCGGCCGCCACGACGAGTCCGGCCAGCAGCAGCGCGGCGCAGGCCCGCCGGCCACTCACGCCGCGGCCCGAGCCGATGCGCCGGGTACGGCGTCGAGCAGGCGCCGCGTGTAGTCGGCCTCGGGAGCGGCGAAAACGCCTTCCGCAGGCCCGGATTCGACCAGCCGTCCGCGTTCCAGGACGCTCACCCGGTCGGCGATCTGACGGACCAGGCTCAGGTCGTGGGAGATGAACAGGTAGGTCAGCGACAACTGCCGCTGCAGTTCCATCAGCAGGTCGATCACCTGCGCCTGCACCGTGACGTCGAGGGCCGAGGTGGGTTCGTCGAGGACCAGGATGGGCGATTCCAGCACCAGGGCCCTGGCCAGCACGACCCGCTGGCGCTGGCCGCCGGAGATCTCCCCCGGTCTGCGGTCCGCCAGCGCCTGCGGCAGGCCGACCCGGTCCAACGCGCCGAGCACGGCGCGGGCCTGATCGGCGCGTGAGCCGATCCGGTTGATCCGCAACGGTTCGGCGATCGCATCCCGCACGCTGAACCGCGGATCGAGCGCGGCGAGCGGGTTCTGGTGTACCAGCTGCAGGATGCGGGCCTGCGCCCGCTGCTGCGGCGGGCCGAAGACGCTGCCGGGCTCGCGGAGCAACCCACCGACCCGGATCTGCCCGGCGTCGAAACCGGTCAGGCCGGCCAGCACCCGCGCCGCGGTGGTCTTACCCGATCCCGACTCCCCCACCAGCGCATGGATCGATCCCGGGGCCACCTCGAACGACACCCCGTCCAGTGCCGTGCCCGCATCGAAACTCTTGGTCAACCCGACCGCCTGCAGGATCGGGGAACCCGCGCTCACCGGTCCCCTTTGGTACTTGTCGGGCGCGAGCGCCGGGGCGTCGGCGATCAGCCGGCGGGTGTACTCATCCTGCGGACTCCCCAACACCGTTGCGGTCGCACCCGATTCGCGCAGGGTGCCGTCGCGCAGCACGATCACATCGTCGCTGTGGTGTTCGGCCAGCGCCAGATCGTGGGTGATGAACACGACGCCCAGATCGCGTTCGGCCCGCAGCTCATCGAGCAACTCCAGGATCCGTTGCTGCACCGTCACGTCCAGCGCCGAGGTGGGTTCGTCGGCGATCAGCAGCTTCGGGTTGCCCGCGACCGCGATGGCGATCAGTACCCTCTGCAGCTGCCCACCGGACAACTGGTGCGGATAGTCGTCGGCGCGGCGCCGGGATTCGGCTATCCCGACCCGGTCCAGCAGCTCGACGGCCCGTGCCCGCGCCTCCCGCCGGCCCGCCACACCGTGCACGGTCAGCACCTCGGCGATCTGATGTCCGATCTTTTTGAGCGGATCCAGCGAACCCAGCGGGTCCTGGGGTACGAATCCGACCGTGCTGCCCCGCAGCCGGCGCCATTCCCGCTGCGAGAGATGGGTGACCGGCGTGCCGTCGATGCCGATCCGGCCCGCCGTCACCCGTCCGTTGCGGGGCAGCAGCCCCTGGACCGCCCTGGCGATGGTGGACTTGCCCGAACCCGACTGGCCGACCACGGCGAGGACCTGCCCTGGCTCGACGGCGAATGTGACGTCGCGGACCACCGGTCCGCCGTCGCCGGGGCGCGAGGTGTACTCGACGGTCAGTCCGGAAACCGACAGCAGGGGTGACGGGCTCATATCAGCCGACCTTCTTTCTGGCGAGATGGGCGAGCCTGGACAGGCTCATCACGGTGAGAACGATTGCCAGGGACGGAAACAGCACCAGGTGCGGGGCCGAGTTGATGTAGTTGCGCCCCTCCGAGATCAGCAGGCCCCATTCCGGGTCGGGTGGCTGGGCGCCGTAACCGAGGAAACTCAGCGATGCGATCGCCAGGATCGCCGTCCCGAACTGCAGCGCGGCCAGGGACAGGACCGAGGAGTACGAGTTGGGCAGGACGTGGCGGAACAACAATGTGAGATGGCCGGCCCCGAGGTGCTCGCTGGCCTCGACGAACGGCAGATGACGGGTCGCCAGCACCTCCGAGCGGGCCAGGCGCGCGAACACCGCGATGGACGAGATCCCCACCGCGATCGCCGCGTTCACGGTGCCGAAGCCGAGCGCGACGATGATCGTGATGGACAGCAGCAGGGTCGGAATCGACAGCAGCACATCCACGATGCGGCTGATCAAGCTGTCGGTCACCCGACCGAAGTAGGCGGCCAGCAGGCCGAGGGCGGTGCCGGCCAGCAGCCCGATGACCACCGCGATGAACGACCCCGCGATGGTGGCACCGGTGCCTGCCACCACCCGGCTCAGCAGGTCACGGCCGATGTAGTCGGTGCCGAACGGATGGGTCGCGCTCGGCCCGGCGAGCGGGTTGCCCGGATCCTCCTGCAGTGGGTCGTAGGGCGCGATGGCGCCGGGGGCGGCGATCATCACCGCGACCAGGGCCAGCATGAGCAGGGGCGGGAAATCCCACACCCCGAGCGTGATTCGGGAACCGAGGCGCGCCACGCGCATCCTGGGCAGGGCGTCCGCGACGGTCATGCCGGCACCGCCTCGGCGTTACGCCCGCCGCGCGGCCGCGGTGGCGCCACCGCGTCAGCGACCCGGCCGATCCGGGGGTCGATCAGCGGGTAGAGCACATCGACCGCCAGGTTGATCAGCACGAAGGTGCCCGACACGGTGATCACCACGGCCTGGATGATCGGGGTGTCCTGATTCCGGACCGCCGTCTCGGTCAGGTATCCGATGCCGGTCCGGTTGAAGATCGTCTCGGTGATGACCGAGCCGGCCAGGAGTTCACCGACGGTGATGGCGATGATCGTCACCGTCGGGATGGACCCGTTCTTCAGCAGATGACCGAATATCACCCGCTCGCTGCCGAGTCCCTTGGCCCGCAGCACCTCCACATACGGCTGTCCGGCCGCATTGCTCAGGCCCTGGATCAACACCTGCGCGATCGGCGCCGCAACCGGCACGGCCAGCGGGACCGCCGCCAGCAGGGTCGAAAGGAACCCTTCGTCCTCGACCGCGGACACCCAGCCCAGGCTGAAGGAGAAGACCTGCAGCGCAACAAGTCCGGTCACGAACACCGGAACCGACAGGAACGCGGGCGGCAGCGAGCGGGCGATCTCGCGCACCGTCGCCCTCGGCGCGAACACCGCCGTCAGGGCGATGGCCAGCCCGAGGGTGGCCGCGAGCACGAACGCCACCCCGGCCAGCGCCAAGGTGGACGGTAAGGCATGGCCGAGCAGACGTGACACCGATTGACCGCTGTTGAGCGAGTAGCCGAGGTCGCCGGCGAACAACCGCTGTACCGAGACCCCGAACTGCACCACCGCCGGGTCGCTGAGCCGGTAGTAATCGCGCAGCGCCTGGGCGTCCTGGTCCGAGATCGGGTTCTCCGGATTGGATATCTGCTGTTCGATCGGGTCGCCCGGCAGCACGTTGAGAACGAAAAATACTGCGGTATAGGCCAGGACGATCACGATGACCGACTGGCCGACCCGCCGCAGCACGAATGTCAGCACCCCGACGACGGTAGGCACTGGCCGCGACGGGCAGAACAGTTCCACCCGTAAGTATTTTTAACCCAACCCGGTACCTGTGCTTAACCCGGACGGTTCGAATTCGGCTACCGGTGAGCACAACCGTTGCGACGGATCGGTTTCGACGTAGCGTGCCAGTCGTGACTTCCCAACTGTCGGTGGGCATCGAGATTCTCGATGACGGATACGGCGCATATCAGCGGCCCGGCGGCGACCGATCGTCCCGTGGCGTCGCCGTCCTGGCCGATCGCCTGGAGTCGGCCGGTGTGCACTACTGGGTACTGGGATCCGGGCCCGGAGAACTCGGGTCGAGCACCGGGGTGAGTCTGGATCCCTCCCTGGTGGCCACCGTGGCCGCCCGGCACAGCACCAACCTCGGCCTGGTGGTGGCCGCCGCCGCACATCGCGACCATCCCTACAACCTGGCCCGCCGGCTGCTGTCGGTGGACCACGCGGCGCAGGGCCGGGTGGGCTGGTTCGCCCTCGACGCGGACCGCAGGATCGCGCTCAACGCGGTCGCCGACACCTGGACCGGTGCCGGGCTGTCCGCGGCCCACACCGCGGAGGCGGTCGGCGCGGTCCGGACCCTGTGGCGCACCTGGCCGTTGGAATCGGTGGTCGGCGACCTCGCGGCGGGTGTGTTCGCCGACACCTCGCTGATCCGGCGCGCCGATGTGCGCGGGCGGTACTCGATCGCCGGCCCGCTGAACGTGCCGGGATCGGTGCAAGGCGATCTGCCGGTCTGGCAACATGCCGACCCCGACAACCCCGATGCGACCAGGGGGGGCCGATGTGGTCGTCGTCGACGACGGTGATCCGGTCCCGCCGCGGCCGACCGTGGTGCGGGTACGCACGACCGCGTCCGCCGCCGCGGTTCTGGACCGGCTGGCCGGCACCCCGGACGTGATCGGGATCCTGTGGCGCTCACCGCCCGACGCGCTCGGCCCGATCCTCGACGCCGTACTGCCCGCGGCCCGCCGCAGCGGGGTCCTGGCCGCCGCGACCGGCGGCACCCTGCGCGAGCGGCTGGGCCTGCCCGCGCCGGGTGCGCCCGACCTGTCCGGACACCCGCTCGCATTCGAATCCGCACCCAATCCGGGAGGCCGGTTGTGAGCCGGGAGCTGATCCTCAACGTCAACGTGCTCAATCTGGGCATCCACACCGGTTCGTGGCGGCGGTCCTCGGAGGCGCCCACCGCGTTCACCGATCCCGATTACTACGTCCGGATGGCCAGGATCGCCGAGCGGGGCACCCTCGACGCCCTGTTCCTGGCCGACGGCCCGGCGCTGCGCGACCATCCCGCGCTGCGCCCGTCGCAGGCCCTCGAACCCAGTGTCATCCTGGCGTCGGTGGCGGCCGAGACCGAACATCTCGGCCTGATCGGCACGCTGTCCTCGACGTTCAACGATCCGGTGGAACTTGCGCACCGGTTGCTGGGCCTCGACCAGCTCTCCGGCGGCAGATTCGCCTGGAATGTGGTCACCACGTACTCGCTGCCCGCAGGCGCGAACTTCGGTCTGGCCGACTATCCGGACCGGCCCACCCGCTACCGGCGGGCCGCGGAGTTCGTCGACGTGGTCCTCGCGCTGTGGCGGGATGCGGCCGACGGCAGGCCCGGCATCGACCATCGCGGCGAGTTCTTCACCGTCAGTGGATCGTTGCCGCAGGGCCCGTCACCCCAGGAACACCCGCTGCTGGTCCAGGCCGGCGGTTCGCCGCAGGGCCGACGCCTGGCCGGCCGGGTGGCCGACGCGGTGTTCAGCGCCGAACTCGACCTCGGCGCCGCCATCGAGCACTACCGTCAGGTCAAGGACATCGCCCAGGGCCATGGCAGGCACCGCGATGCGGTGCGGATCCTGCCCGGGCTGATCACCACCATCGGCAGTACCCGCGCCGAAGCCGAGCGCCGGTACGAGACCCAGAACGCGCTGTTGCCGCGCGACCACGACCTGGAGCGGCTGTCTCAGGTGCTCGGCGAGGACCTCTCCGGGCTGCCGTTGGACGAGCCGGTGCCGTCGCGGCTGCTGGGGACGGTGGCCGACCCAGCGAAATATGTTGCTTCACTGGGTTTTCGAGAATCCATCGTGCGGGTGATCGAAAACGGAGAACTCAGCCTGCGGCAGGCGATCCGCGAGTTCAGCGGCGCCGGGCACCGGGTGGTCGTCGGCTCCCCCGAGGACGTGGCGGACACCATCGAGCGGTGGTTCCTGGCCGGCGCGGCCGACGGGTTCAACCTGATGCCCGATGTGTTTCCCGACGGTCTGGAGATCTTCGTCGACGAGGTCGTCCCGATCCTGCGCCGCCGCGGCGTGTTCCGTACCGCGTACACGGAATCGACCCTGCGTGAGCGGTTCACCGGCGAGCGCTACCCCGCCGTGGTGGCCTGACCGAGCGTCAGCGGTTGAGCGGCCAGATACTGCTCGAGGACCCGCGGGGTGGGGTCGGCGGTGTAGGACGTCACCAGGCCGCCGGGCCAGTCCGGTGGCGAATCTCCTTGCGCCAGCGTCCAGGCCGCCTGGCGTGCGGCGCCCAGCGCGACATACTCGCCGGGTGGCGGGACATCGACCGGTCGGCCCAGGATCGCCGGGCCGATCCGCCGGACCGCCTCCGAACGCGCCCCGCCGCCGATCAGGATGATGCGCCCGATGTCGACGCCGTAGCCGGAGATCTTGTCGATGCAGTACGCCATGGAGGCCAGCAGACCCTCGACGCCGGCCCGAGCCACATTGGCGGCGTGCAGGTTACGGGTGGTGATGCCGTGCAGCGCGCCGCTGGCCTGCGGCAGGTTGGGTGAGCGTTCACCGTCCAGATAGGGCACCAGGGTCAGCCCTTCGGCCCCCGGCTCGGCCGATAACGCCAGTTGGTCGAATTCCTCGAAATCCACCTGCAGCATCGCGGCCGTGGCGGCCAGCACGGGCGCGCCGTTGAGCGTGCAGACCAGCGGCAGCTGCCGTCCCGTCGCATCGGCGAAGCCGGCGACGATCCCCTCCGGGTCATGGGGTGCCGCGCCGCCGACCGCGCTGACCACCCCCGACGTGCCCAGCGACACGATGCAGTCGCCGGGACCCGCACCCAGCCCGAGTGCGGCCGCCGCGTTGTCGCCGGCGCCAGGGCCGATGTTCGCGCCGCCCGGCAGCCGGCCGGCGATATCGGACGGGCCAAGCACGGTCGGCAACGCGGGTGTGCGGCCGCGCATCGCCAACTCCAGCAGATCGGTGCGGTAGGAACCGGTTTCGGCGGAGAAGTACCCGGTGCCGCTGGCGTCGCTGCGGTCGGTGCGCAGATCGGCGAGGTCGGTCGACCCGGACAGCCGCCAGCTCAGCCAGTCGTGGGGCAGGCACACCGCGGCGGTGGCATCGGCGTGAGCCGGCTCGTTGTCGACCAGCCAGCGCAGCTTGGCCGCGGTGATCGAGGCGACCGGTACCACGCCGATGGCCCGCGCCCATTCGCCCGCCCCGCCGAGTTCGGCGACCAGGGCGTCGGCGGCCCGGGCCGACCTGGTGTCGTTCCACAGCAGCGCATCCCTGACGACGGCCCCCGAGGCGTCCAGGCAGACCATGCCGTGCTGCTGCGCACCCACCGAGACCGCGGCCACGTCGTCGAGCCCGCCGGCCGCGCTCACGGCGCTCTGCAACGCCTCCCACCACCGCCGCGGATCGATCTCGGTGCCGTCGGGGTGCGGCGAGGAGGCGGTTCGCACGACGGTGCCGCTGTCGGCGTCGCAGATGACGATCTTGCAGGACTGGGTGGATGAGTCGATGCCGGCAACCAGAGTCACGCCTGCGAAGCTACTACCATGCGACGAGCGCCACACCCCTGCGGTGCGCGGCGCACCACAGGGCCCGGCGGGTTACCGCTGGCCGGGCCGGTCTGCGGCGGCCAGATCGCGATCTAGGTTTGCCGAACGGCGGCATGGGAATACTGAGGGGCATGTTGATCAGACGAATCGCCCGCCCGATGCTGTCAGCCACCTTCATCGCGCGCGGCGTGGATGCCCTACGCGACCCGAAAACCGCGGCCGATGCCGCCCGCCCCGCTCTGGGGGCGGCGAGCGCGCTCCCCGATCCGGTGGGAGGCAACGTTCCGACCAACGCCGAAACAGTGGCCAGGGTGAACGGGGTGGTGCAGGTCGCAGGCGGGCTGTTGTTGGCCGCAGGCAAGATGCCCCGCCTGACCGCGGCCGCGCTCGCGCTGTCCGTGGTTCCGGGGAGTCTTGGTGCCCACGCGTTTTGGAACGAGTCGGATCCGCTGCGGGCCGCCGACGAGCGCCGCGCCTTCCTCACCGACGTGAGCCTGATCGGCGGTCTGATCATCGCGTCGGCCGATACCGCCGGTAAGCCTTCGCTGGGCTGGCGGGGTCGCCGCGCGGCGCACAAGGTTTCGGCTTCGGTGGCGGCCGCCCTGCCCACCGGCGCGGCCGCGAGCCAGTCGGTGACCGACAATCTGGCCGACAATCCGGTCGCCGACAAGATCGGGCACGGTCTGGCGGTCGGCGCCGAGCGCGGACGCGAACTGGCCAGCGAGCTCACCCACGTCGCGCGGCAGCGCGCCGGTGAGTTCGCCCAGGTAGCGCGGGAACACGGGCCCGAGCTGGCCGAAGCGGCCCGCGAACGCGGCACGGTGCTGGCCGAACGCGGCGCCGAGTTGGCGGATGTGGCCCGCGGGCGCGGCTCCGCGCTGGCCGGGGTGGCGCGCGAACGTGCCCCCGAACTGGCCGAAACCGCACGGGAGCGGGGCGCGACACTCGCCGACCGGACCCGAACGAAACTCGATAAGCGCCGCTGACCGGTAGCGTTGCGGACATGACGACAGGTGATTACGGACCGGGACAGTACGGCGGCCAGGCCCCCTACGGCGCACCGGCGCCGGGTGGGCTGGCCAAGCGCTTCTTCGCGCGGGTGATCGACGGCATCGTCGTCGCGATCGTGTCCTTCTTCCTGGCGTTCTTCACCGATTCGGTGTCGAGCATCTGGGTGACCGGGCTGTTCACCGGATTGCTCAGCTTCGTCTACTTCGTCGGCTTCGAGGTCACCCAGGGGTGGACGCCGGGCAAGAAGCTGCTGGGCCTGGCGGTGCGCGGTCCCGGCGGAGCGGCCAAACCGGCGCTGGCCCAGTCGGCGATCCGCAACGCGTTCACGCTGCTGCCGATCATCCCGTTCGTGGGTGGGTTGCTGGGTGTCGTCGCGATCATTGTCATCGCGGTGACGATCAGCGGCAGTGCCACCAAACAGGGCAAGCACGATGAGCTGGCCGGCGGTACCCAGGTCGTCAGCGGCTGATTTCCGCGAATCGGTAAGGCCCCCAATTCCTCTGGAATTGGGGGCCTTACCGGACTCACCGGCCGGTCGACCGGGTCAGATCACCAGGCCGAGCAGCAGCACGAACACCAGGCCCGCCACCGAGAGCACGGTCTCCATGAGCGACCAGGACTTGATGGTCTGGCCGACCGACATCCCGAAGTACTCCTTGACCAGCCAGAACCCGGCGTCGTTGACGTGGGAGAAGAACAACGATCCGGCGCCGACCGCCAGCACGACCAGCGACACCTCTCCGGTGCTCATCCCCTCGACGAGGCCAAGCATCAATGACGAGGCGGTGATGGTGGCGACCGTGGCCGACCCGGTGGCCAGCCGGATTAGCACCGCGAGCACCCAGGCCAGCAGAACCACCGAGACATTGGCCCCCTTGGCCCAGTCGGCCAGCAGGGTGCCGATGCCGGTGTCGACCAGCACCTGTTTGAAACCGCCACCCGCGGCGACGATGAGGATGATGCCTGCGACCGGCGGCAGCGACGACTCGATGCATTTGACGATCTGTGCCCGGGTCATCTTGGCGCCGCGCCCCAGGGTGAACATGCCGACCACCACGGCGATCAACAGCGCCATCAGCGGGCGACCCAGAATGTCGAAGATCTGCCGGACGAACTGCCCCTCGTCGTCGATGAAGATGTCGGCGAGCGCCTTGCCCATCATCAACGCCACCGGAAGCAGCACGCTGAAAATCGTGATGCCGAAGCTCGGCCGGATCTTGGCCTCGGCCGCACCCGTCGCGCCTGCACCGCCGGCCTGGGCGTCGGCGGTGACGAACCGGTCCGGGACGTCGAGCACGACCCACCGCCCGGCCAGCCGGCCGAACAACGGGCCCGCCACGATCAGCGTCGGGATCGCGACCAGCACACCCAGTCCCAGGGTGACACCCAGATCGGCGTGCAGCAGATCGATCGCGGTGAGCGGGCCGGGGTGCGGCGGCACCAGCCCGTGCATGACCGAAAGCCCGGCCAGAGCGGGGATTCCGATGGTGATCAGCGACTGCTGCGACCTCCTGGCCACCAGATAGATCACCGGCATCAGCAGCACCAGACCGATTTCGAAGAACATCGGCAGACCGATGATGGCGCCCACCAATGCCATCGCCCACGGCAGCGCGCGCGGTGAGGCGTGGCCGACGATGGTGTCGACGATCTCGTCGGCCCCGCCCGAGTCGGCAAGGAGTTTGGCGAACATCGCGCCGAGGGCGATGAGGATGCCCACCCCTGCCGCGGTGCTGCCGAAGCCGTCGGCGAACGAATCGAGCACCGTGCCGACGTTCGCCCCCGCGACGATCCCGACGGTCAGGGCACCGAAGATCAGGGCCAGGAACGGATGCAGTTTGGCGACGGTGATCAGCACCACGATCAGCGCGATACCGGCCAGCGCGGCCAGCACGAGTTGCCAACCGGCGGCGATCGGCTCGGCCAACTCGGGTTCGGCCGCGAGATAGGTCAGCACGCTGCTCATCGATTCTCCTGTCGGGTTGTCGGATCGGTGGTCTGGCCGGATGTCCTGGCCACATAGGTGTCGATGATCGAGTCGATGTCCTGGTCGACGTCGATCACGACACCGGCCTCGTCGTCGCCGAGCGGCTCAAGGGTCCGGAACTGGGATTCCAGCAGGCTCGGCGGCATGAAATGTCCTGGGCGGCTGGCCTGGCGCCGGCCGATGACCTCGGGCGATCCGGCCAGGTGCAGGAACCGCACATCGGGACGGTGGCGTCGCAGCTGATCGCGATACGTGCGTTTGAGCGCCGAGCAGCTCATCACGCCGCCGTCAGCGCGCCGGGCCAGCCACTCCCCGATCGACTCCAGCCAGGGGTAGCGGTCGTCGTCGTCGAGCGCGTGGCCCGCCGTCATCTTGTCGATGTTGGCCTGCGGGTGGAAATCGTCGGCGTCGGCGAACGGGACGCGCAGCCGCTGTGCCAGCGCGGCACCGACCGTCGACTTCCCCGACCCGGAAACGCCCATCACGACGATTGCTGGTCTCATGTCCTCCGCCTCGACGCTGTGGTTGCCGTCACATAGCATCGCTCAAAGATCAGACTTTTGCAAGAGAATCTCATTTAGATATGTTTTTAGTCTCGCCGTACTGGCATATGACAGGATGTAAGCGTGTCCACGCCATCAAACGGCGGCGCGCTTCACGGCAACCTGCTGACTGCCCTCGGCAGCGGCATCGTGTCCGGGGAGCTACCGCCCGGGCAGGTGATCACGCTCGAAGGGGTTAGTGCCCACCACGGCGTCTCGCGCAGCGTGGCCCGCGAAGCCGTCCGGGTGCTCGAGTCGATGGGCATGGTGGAATCACGCCGCAGGGTCGGCATCACCATCCTGCCGTCGCGCAAATGGAATGTGTTCGATCCCAGGCTGATTCGCTGGCGGCTGCAGGCCGGCGACCGCGCCGCCCAATTGGTGTCGCTGTCGGAGTTGCGCCGCGGGTTCGAACCGGCGGCGGCCGCGCTGGCCGCGCGCCGGGCCGATCCCGATCAGTGCCGGGTCCTCGCGGCCGCGGTGTCCGACATGGTGGTGCACGGCCGTTCGGGCGACCTCGACGCATATCTGCTCGCGGACAAGATCTTTCACCGGACGCTACTGGAGGCCAGCGGTAACGAGATGTTCCGCGCACTCAACGATGTGGTCGCCGAGGTACTGGGGGGGCGCACCCATCACGGCATGATGCCCGAGATCCCCAACCCGGTGGCGATCGAGCTGCACGACGAGGTGGCCCGCGCGATCCGGCTGCGTGACGAGGACGCCGCGGAGCGGGCGATGCGGGCCATCATCGACGAGGCCGCGACCGCGGTCGCCGACGGTGAGGCGCCCGGTGGTTAACTGACCAGGTGGGTCGCTCGTCATCGCTGGCGCGTCGTTTCTTCGACCGCCTGGAACCGGTACACGCCGTCACGTATTTCGCCCCGGAATGCCGCGCCGCTCTCGATGCGCTGGGCTACCGCGGGTTCTGGAGCGGCTACTTCGCCGCCCGCTCGGCGCCGCTCGGCATCGTGCCCGCCGAGGTCGTCACCGCCGTCTTCTACAGCTTCGCCCCCGAACGGGTGGCCAAGGCCATTCCGGCGGTGTGGGAGGTCGCCACACCGCAAACCGTTCTGGCCACCCGGCGGGATTCGGCGGTGGCCGCGCTGCGCAGGTCGGGTGTCGCCGACTCCGGGACGACCCGCGTCGCCGCGGACCTGTGCGCCGCGGCGGCCAGGACCGCGCCCCTGGACGGGCGGCCGCTCTATGCGGCCAACCGCGCGCTGGACTGGCCCGACGAGCCGGTCGCGCAGCTGTGGCATGCCGTCACACTGCTGCGCGAACAGCGCGGCGACGCCCATGTCGCGGTGCTGACCTCCGAGGGGATCACCGGACGCGAATGCAATGTGCTGCACGCGGCCGCGGGCCGGGTGCCGCGCCAGATGATCATGCGCACCCGCGACTACGACGACGAGCGGTGGAATCGGCATGCCGAAAGCCTGCGGCAGCGTGGATGGTTGGACGGACACGGCGACCTCACCGCGGCGGGCCACCGGGCCAAACAGTCCGTCGAGGACCGAACCGACGCCCTGGCCGTGGCCGCGCTGGACGGACTGACCGACGACGAGGTCGAGGCGCTGTTTCGGGCGCTCACGCCGATCACCCGGCAGATCGTGGCCGCAGGCGATGTTCCGGCCCTCACCCCGATGGGGCTGGACCGCCGCGACCTCGACGACGACGGCGCACACCTGGCCTGAACCTGGTGGCTCGGTGACCGTCAGCGTGGGGCGTACATGATCAGCCCGACGCCGACGAGCGCCACCAACGCACCGGTGACATCCCAGCGGTCCGGCCGGAACCCGTCGGCGACCATGCCCCAGGCCAGCGAACCGGCGATGAACACGCCACCGTAGGCGGCGAGCACCCGGCCGAAATGCGCGTCGGGCTGGAAGGCCGCCACGAAACCGTAGGCCCCCAGCGCGACGACACCGGCACCGATCCACAGCCACCCGCGATGTTCGCGCACTCCCTGCCAGACCAGCCAGGCGCCGCCGATCTCCAGCACCGCCGCCAGGATGAACAGCACGATCGATTTTCCGACCACCGGCTAGGCAACCCCGAGGTAGGCGGCCCGAATGCTGTCGTCGGCCAGCAACTCTTTCGCGTCACCGGCTCGGGTGACGTTACCGGTCTCCAGGATGTAGGCCCGGTCGGAGCGGCTCAGGGCCTGCTGGGCGTTCTGTTCGACCAGCAGCACCGTGGTGCCCTGGCTGTTGATCTCGGAGATGATCTTGAAGATCTGCGATATCACCATGGGCGCCAGCCCCATCGACGGTTCGTCGAGCAGCAGTACCCTCGGCCTGGCCATCAGAGCGCGCCCGATCGCCAGCATCTGCTGTTCCCCGCCGGACAGCGTGCCGCCCACCTGGGTGCGCCGTTCGGCGAGCCGGGGAAAAGTCTCGAGCACCCAGTCCAGCCGCTCGCCGTGCTCCTGCTTGGAGCCGAACTTGCGTCCGTAACAACCCATCTCGAGGTTATCCAGCACCGTCATCCCCGGGAAGACGCCGCGTCCCTCCGGCGCCTGGATGAGACCGTCGACGACGCGCCGGTGCGCCTTGACCCGTGAGATGTCGCGACCTTCGAACCACACCGAACCCGAGGTCAGGGCACGCAGACCCGAGATGGCCCGCATCATGGTGGTTTTTCCCGCACCGTTGGAGCCGAGCAGGGTCACCAGTTCGCCCTCGTGGACCACGATCGAAACCCCGTGCAGGGCTTGGATTCTGCCGTAGTGCACGACCGCATCCCGCACCTCGAGCAACACCGGGCGGGTGGATTCGGCCGCAGCTTCAGGAGATTTCGTCATCGGGTACTCCCAGATAGGCGGCGATGACCTTCGGATCCTCGCGGATCTCGGCGGGCAGACCGTCGGCGATCTTGCGGCCGAACTCCAAAACCACGATGCGGTCGGTGACCCCCATGACCAGACGCATATCGTGCTCGATCAGCAGCACGGTGTAGCCGTCGTCGCGGATCTTGCGGATCAGCTCGATCAGGGCGGCCTTCTCGCTCGGGTTGAACCCCGCGGCCGGCTCGTCCAGGCACAGCAGCTTCGGCTCGGTGGCCAGGGCCCTGGCGATCTCGAGGCGCCGCTGGTCCCCGTACGGGAGATTCTTGGCCTTCTCCTCACCGCGGTGCGCGATCCCGACAAAATGCAGCAGCGCGGCGGCCCGTTCGATCGCCGAACTCTCCTCCCGCCGGTGCCTCGGCGAGCGGATCAGCGCACCGGGCACCGAAGTCCGGTGCCGCGCATCGGTGCCGACCATGACGTTCTCCAGCGCCGTCATCTCACCGAACAGCCGGATGTTCTGAAACGTCCTGGCGATCCCGCGCCGGGTGATCTGGTGGCGCTTGATCCGGCCGAGCGGTGCGCCGTCGAAGCTCACCGAACCCGAACTGGGCCGGTACACACCGGAGATGGCGTTGAAGCAGGTGGTCTTGCCCGCGCCGTTGGGCCCGATCAAGCCGAGGATCTCCCCACGACGGATATCGAAGGTCACCGAGTCCAGCGCCACCAGGCCACCGAATCTCACGGTCAGGTCGTGGGTCTGCAGCAGGACCTCGCCTTCGGCGGCCGAAATGTCGCGGTGCACACCCGCAAGGTCCTCGATGACCTCCTCGGCCACCTCGCCGGGTTCGGTCATGTGGTCGGCTCCTTGACCGGGGTGGCCCGCAACAACCGGCGCGCCGAGCGGCCGTAGGTCAGCAACTGCTGGCGGACCGGGAACAGGCCCTGCGGCCGGAAGATCATCAGCACCACCAGTGCCAGGCCGAAGAACAGATACTTCAGATCGCCCAGGTTGATCCCGAGGAACTCGACCCCCAGCAGCCGGTTCGGCAGATACACGACGATGAACGCGCCGAAGATGACACCCAGCTTGTTGCCCTGGCCGCCGAGCACCACCGCGCACAGGAACAGCATCGAGTTGATGATGTTGAACGTAGGCGGCGCGACGTACTGGACCTGCCCGGCGTAGAGCGCACCGGACAGCCCACCGATCGCGGCGCCGATCACGAACGCCCACAACTTGAACCGGAACGTGTTGACGCCCATCACCTCCGCGGCGTCCTCGTCCTCGCGGACGGCCACCCAGGCCCGGCCGACCCGGCTGCGTTCCAGGTTGCCGACCAACAGCAGGATCGCGACGATGAGCAGCAGCCCGAGCCAGAACCACCAGGTGCCGTAGTTCGCCACCCCCGATGAGTTCCCGCTGGAGAACACGCCTTCGGGCAGTTTCTCGCTCTCCCCCAGCCGCGGATAGGCCACCTGGTTCAGCCCGCGGGCGCCGTTGGTGACATCGGAGAGGTTGTCGGCCAGCAGCCGGATGATCTCCCCGAAGCCGAGGGTGACGATGGCCAGATAGTCACCGCGAAGCCGCAGGGTGGGGATCCCGAGGATCAGTCCGGCCAGCGCCGTCATCGCCATGGCCAGCGGGACACACGCCAGCCACGCCCAGTCGGTGTGCAGAAACCCGTTCACGCCGACCTGATTCCACGGACTCGACGGGCTGGTCAGCAGGGCGACGGTGTAGGCGCCGACGGCGTAGAAGCCGACGTAGCCGAGGTCGAGCAGGCCGGCCTGACCGACCACCACGTTCAGGCCGATCGCGATGATGGCGATCATCGCGAACTGAGCCATGGTGCCGCCGAAGCTGATCCCCGGAGTGTTCAGGAAGCCGGGGGTGAACAGCGGCAGCAGGCCGAGCAGCGTGAAACCGACAATGCCGACAAGCCATTTGGCAACCCGCGGCAACGTCGACCAGGCGTCGCGGATGACATCGCCCGGCGCCAGCAGGGTCTTGGTCACCGAGTTGCCGGATGTGCGCTGTTCGGTCATACCCGCGCCTTCCCGAGGCTTTCCCCGAGTATGCCGGTCGGCCGGAACAACAGCACCAGTACCAGCAGGACGAAGGCCACGACGTCACGCCACTGGGTCCCGAACACGGCCTGCCCGTAGTTCTCCATGATGCCGAGCAACAGACCACCCAGCAGCGCGCCGCGCAGGTTGCCGATGCCGCCCAGCACCGCCGCCGAGAAGGCCTTGATGCCCAGCAGGAACCCGCCCGAGTAGATGATGCCCTGCGGGACCTTGAGGGTGTAGAGCAGCGCCGCGGCCCCGGCCAGCAGACCGCCGATGAGGAACGTGGTCATGATGATCCGCTCCCGCGAGACACCCATGAGGGTCGCGGTGGTCGGATCCTGGGCCACCGCCCGGATACCGCGCCCGAACTTGGTGCGGTTGATCGCGATATCGGTGAGCACGGCGAACACCAGTGCCGCACCGATGATCACCAGCGTCACGTTCGACACGGTGGCGCCGAACACGGTGAACTGGGTCTTCGGCTGCACCAGGGTGATCGGCTGCTGGGCGTTGCTGCCGCCGTATCCTTTGAGGATCTTGGGCAGCACGAAGTGCACGAACTCCTGCAGGACGAACGACATCCCGATGGCGGTGATGAGGAAGGTCAACGAGCGGGCGTTGCGTTTTCGCAGTGGCCGGTAGGCGACGAACTCCAGGCCGATCGCCGCCGACCCCGACACCAGCATCGCGAACAGCATCGCGATCGCCAGGTAGAGCACCGTCAGTGCGACGCCCTTGCCGTAGGCGTTGCCGCTCGGGGTGAATCCCAGGATCACGTCGAGGCAGAAGTACGCGCCGAACATGCCGAGCATGAAAATCTCGGAGTGGGCGAAGTTGATCAGCCGGAGCACGCCGAACACCAGCGTGTAGCCGACCGCCACCAGCGCATAGATCGCACCCCAGGACAGGCCGTCGATCGTCAGCTGCCAGAAACCGTTTCGCAGACCGTCGAGGTTGAAGTTGATGTTGTCAGCCAGGCAGACGTACTGATCGACACACTGAGCGATCATCCCGGTGGCGGCTCCTGCTAAATGGTGGCCGACGAGACGCGTCCGAGTCCCGACTGCGGCCTCGGACGCGTCTCGCCTGGTGGGTTACTGGACGTCGTACATCCAGATGAGGGTGGTGGTGAGCTCACCCTTGTCGGTCCACTGGTACTTGCGGGCCACACCCTGTCCGTCGTAGTGGCGGACGTAGTTGAGCAGGGCGTCACGGGTGATCGCACCCGAATCGATGCCCTTGAGCAGGATGGTGCCGAGGTCATACCCCTCGGTGCTGTAGGTGCCCGGCTCCTGGCCGAACTTCTGGGTGTACTCCTCGGAGAAGGAACCGGACGCGGGCCCGCACGGGCAGGACAGCAGGGCGCCCTTGGACGCTTCGCCGGCCTGCTTGACGAACTCGGGGTCCTTGGTGCCGTCGGCACTGACGAAGGTGGCCGTCACACCGCCGTCCTTGAGCTGCTGCGCGAACGGCGCCGCCTCGGAGTAGTAACCGCTGTAGAAGATCGAGTCGGGGGTCGCGCCCTTGATCTGGGTGACCGCGGCCGAGAAGTCCTTGTCGCCCTTCTTCACCGAGATGTTGCACGCCGAATCCGCTACCGGGCCAAGGGTTTCACGAACCGCCTCGGCCAGGCCAAGGCCGTAGTCGGTGCTGTCGTCGACGACGCACACCTTCTTGTTGCCCAGGGTGTTCTTCAGGTAGTTGGCCACTGACGGGCCCTGCACTCCGTCGTTGGCGAGGCCACGGAAGAAGGTCTTCCACCCGTTCTCGCTGAGCGAGACGTTGGTGGCCGATGCGGTGGTGGCCACCAACCCGGCCTGGTTGAACACATCGCCGGTGGCTTTGGTCTCGCCGGAGAAGGCAGGCCCGACCAGGCCGACGATGAACGGTTCGTCGACGATCTGCGGGGCCACCCCGGTGGCCTTCTGCGGATCACCCTCGGTGTCAAAGGTCTTCAGCTGCACCTGGCAGCCCTGGTTGGCGGCGTTGTGCTTGTCGATCGCCAGCTGGACACCGTTCTTGATGTTGATGCCGAGCGCGGCGTCCGGGCCGTTGAGCGCGCCCATCATCGCGATCATGACGGGCGGGCAGGTCGCCTTGCCGTCGCCGGCGGGGTCGGCGGGGGCGACATCCCCCGCGCCGGCGACCTCGGCGCCGTTCTCGTCGATCTGGACTTTCTCGACGATCTTCAGGTTGGTCTGCGATGCGTCCTCTTCCGGCGAGGACTGGTTGCAGCCGGCAATGGCCAGCGCAACCACACCCGCACTACCGAGAGCAAATGCTTTCCGTGCCACGCGACCGCGCACGCTTCACCTCCGGGTCAAAGTTGTAGGTGGCGCCGCCGACACCACCCATTACCGGGGGGGTATGCCGGTGCTCCGGGTAGAACATAGCCAACGACCGGCGGTAGTGCGGGATGTTGACCGATGCTTTTCCGGCACGTGGTGGCTGAACGCGGAATTTCGGTTCCTCAGAAACCCACAATTAACACCCGCACCGGTGATTACTGCTCCGGCGCGGGCGCATCCTCTGGGCCGTCGAGGGTCTCCAGAACCACCTCGGCGACCCGCTTCATCGTGGTGCGGCGGTCCATCGCGGCCCGCTGAATCCACTTGAACGCCTCGGGTTCGGTCATCTTGTGTTTGCTCTGCAGCAAACCCTTGGCGCGTTCGACCAGCTTGCGGGTCTCCAGCCGGTCCGACAGCGTGGCGACTTCGGTTTCCAGCGCGGCGATCTCGCCGAAGCGGCTCACCGCGAGCTCGATGGCGGGAACCAGGTCGGTGATGTTGAACGGTTTGACCAGATAGGCCATCGCGCCCGCATCGCGGGCCCGTTCCACGAGTTCGCGCTGGCTGAACGCGGTGAGCACCACGATCGGGGCGATGCGCTTGCCCGCGATCTCCGACGCCGCATCGATACCGTCGCGGCGCGGCATCTTCACATCCATGATCACCAGGTCCGGACGCAGGCTCTCGGCCAGTTCCACGGCCTCCTGCCCGTCGCCCGCCTCGCCGACGACCTCGTATCCCTCGTCGCGCAGCATCTCGGCGAGGTCGAGACGGATGAGCGCTTCGTCCTCGGCGATGAGGACGCGGCGCGGCTTCTCTGAGTCTGTCGATGACCCGGTCATGGGAAACATTCTCTCGTGGCGGCCGCCGGCGAGCTACTTCGGGGGCATCCTCTATGGTGGTATGCCGCGGCACCGAACGGTGCCAGGGCCCTCGTATCCCAACTGGCAGAGGAAACGGATTCAAAACCCGTACAGTGTGAGTTCGAATCTCACCGAGGGCACCAGGTCAGAACATCCAGCCCGCGTTTGTAACGCTATGGCGGGAAATCGCGCCTCAGGCCGCCACAGCGTTACAAACGCGAGCCATTGACGCGTGAGCCGATAGCGCCCACCGCGCGGGCGCCCGCCGCGTCGATCTGCAGCTAGGGCCTGCGAATGGCGGAGTTGGCCAAAGTGGCCGCAATGGCTTGGCTTCCACCCGTCCCGGGGCAGAGTTAGCTACGAGCGGTGCGGGTCAGGTGATGGCCGGTATCGTCCCGGCAGTGGGAGTTACGGCAGGAACCGGGCGATCTGCGGTGACGGCAGCGTCTGGGCGGCGCGGGCCTGACGGAAGCCCACAACACCACCGGCCGCGGTCAACAGCACCATCCCGGCGACCCCGGGCAGTACCGCGAACAACAGATCCTCGGTGCTGGCGAGCCGCAGATAGTCTGCGTATCCGACCCGGAAGGAATCCGGAATCGAGGGCACAGCGCGCGGATCCTCCCCTGGCGGTGGAGCTTTCGGGGTATCGACGCTCGGACCCGATGGCCCGCCTGCGGGCGGTGCCGATGGCAGTGGCGCGAGCGGGACAGGCACCGGCGGAACCACGACCGGAGGCGGGGCGACCACGACGGGTGCCGGCGCCGCCGGCGCGGGGGCCGCGGGTGAGCCCGCTCCGCCGACCGGGGCCTGGGGCGGTTCCGCCCGGATCACGATGCTTCTGGAACTCGGCGTGGTGGGAACCGGAGCCAGGTTGGGCGCCCTGCCGATATTGCGGTTGATCGGCACCTCCCCGCCCCCACCACCGGGCGCCGCGGCGGGTGGCGCGGCACCGGAACCTCCGACCGTCGCCGACTCGGGCGCACCCACGGACTGCGCCACGCGGCTTGCCGGTCCCGACGACCGTCCGACACTGCCGTTCGAGGTCTTCGGGCCGGCGTCGGTGGCTCCTGCCGATGCCCCGGAACCCTCGCGCCCGGCTCCCACCGACACCTTGGGCCCCGTATTCGTCGCACCCGCAGAGGAATTGGGGCCGCCATTCGCGGCTCCGCCAGGGGACGTGGAGCCCGATCGGCCCGCCCCGGCCGACGTGTTCGCTCCGCCGGCGCCGTGATGGCTGGATTTCTTTTTCTTCTTGTCCTTGTCGCCGAAGATGTGCAGCACATCGACGTCGATGCCGAGCAGATCGGCAGAGGCGACCGCGGTGCCGGCGACGCCCGGCCCGGCGACCATGGCGCCGCACGCGATGGCACAGCTGACCGCAGTGTGTCGCACCCACGACCGGTCCACGCTCAAGGTTCCCCCGGGAGATCAGCGGCGCTGCATTGCTCCGCGCCGTACTCGCTGGATGCCCCATTCTGACATATCCCCGGATGGGAGACGTTTGCTGGATCGCCTGCGGGCAGGCGGGGGTGTCGCAGCCGCGCGCGCCCCGGGACTCGGCCCGGCCGGCCGAAAGTTGCCGGACGATTGTCGGCCGGGCCGTGGCCCGTCGGCGATACGCTCTGTCCGTGGTGGTCAGCGAGTTCCGGCGGCCCGTGTGCATGCCCGAGTTGGCACTGGACGATCGTGTGCCGGCCCGCACCCGGCATTACGCCAGGAGCGCGTCGAGCCGGCAGCGGGTCCTGACCATCGCCACGTATATCGCGGCCGTGGTGTCGGGCGGTTTCGGCATTTTCCAACTCGTCGTCGGCGGGCAGGTGTGGCGGTTCGGCTTCATCAACCTGGCCTCGGCGTGCCTGTTCGTCATGGTGCCGCTGTTGTACCGGTTCGGTGAGCTGATCGCACCGCTCACCTTCTTCGTCATCGCCTACCTGTCGGTGTCGTTCATGTGTTACGAGATCGGCACCGGATCCGGTCTGCAGTTCTATCTGTTGGTGTCGGCCACCCTGGTGGTGCTGGTGCTCGGTGTCGAGCGCATCGTGCTGGCCGCGACGCTGGCGGGGATGGCCGTCGCGGCGATCATCGCGCTGGAGTTGCTGGTTCCCGACGACCGCGGCCTCGGTCCGCCGTGGACCCTCACCGTGGGCTTCGTCAGCGCCGCGGTGTCGGCGGCGGTGATGATGTTCGCGACCGTGTGGTATTCGCTTCGGGAGACCGCACGCGCCGAACGGGCCATGGAGGCCGAGTATCAGCGCTCCGAGAAACTGCTGGCCAACATCCTGCCCGCGACGATCGCCGACCGGCTCAAGGATCCGGCTCGCACCATCATCGCCGACAAGTACGACGACGCGTCGATCCTGTTCGCCGATATCGCCGGATACACCGAGCGGGCCAGCGACACCACGCCGACCGATCTGGTCCGGTTCCTCGACCAGCTCTACACCGACCTCGACGCGCTGGTGGACCGGCATGGGCTGGAGAAGGTCAAAACCAGCGGGGACTCGTACATGGTGGTCAGCGGCGTGCCACGGCCGCGAAAAGACCATGTGGAGGCGCTGGCCGGTCTGGCGCTCGATATGGCGGCCGCCGTCGCGGGCCTCACCGATCCGCAGGGCAGGGCGGTGCCGTTGCGGATCGGTTTGGCCAGCGGCCCGGTCGTGGCCGGGGTGGTCGGTGCCCGCAAGTTCTTCTACGACGTGTGGGGCGATGCCGTCAACGTCGCCTCGCGGATGGAGTCCACCGACGTCGCGGGACGGATCCAGGTCCCCCAGGATGTCCACGACCGTCTCAGTGCCACGTTTCTCCTCGAAGAGCGGGGCGAGGTCGACATCAAGGGCAAGGGCGTGATGCGGACCTGGTATCTGCTGGCCCGCCGCGACCAACCCCTGTCCGCCGGCGCCTAGACCTTGCGATTCTCGGATTTGATCAACCAGGCCAGCTTCTCCAGTCCGTCGATCAGCTGATGCAGCACATCGGCGGTGCTGGGATCCTCGGCGTCGACCGCGTCGTGCACCCGGCGCATGGTGTCCACCGCGGCGTTGATCCGGACGGTGATCAGGTCGACCACCTCACCGGTGCTCCGCTCGTAGCCGGGGAACTCGGGAAGGGTGGTCGCCGCGGCCACGGTGTCCGAACGCCCGTCCGGGACCGCGTCCAGCGCCCGCATCCGTTCGGCGATGGTGTCGCCGCCCTCGCGGGCTAAGTCGACGAGTTCATCGAGCTGCAGGTGCAGATCGCGGAAGTTGGTGCCGACGACGTTCCAGTGCGCCTGCTTGCCCTGAAGGGACAGTTCGATCAGGTCGACCAGAACGCGCTGCAGATTGCCGCTGAGCTCCGGTGTGGCCTGGAAAGCTTGGATCTCTGATTCGGTTCGACGTGTACTCATGCTCAGTCCAACCCGTCCTAATCTGGAATCGTTCCAGATTACCGAGGTCGTGACGAACTTCACACCGGGGTGTGCCCGTCCAGCCGTTCCCGCTGGCCCTGCTGAGCGAGCAGCCGGGCGTACCCGGCGCCCATGGTCAGCAGCACCACGCCGACCACGATGAAGACCACCACCCGGAAGATTCCGTCGAGCGTGCCCAGATCGAACAGGAACAGCTTGGCCATCGCGGCCGCGACCAGCGCGAGGCCGGCGCCGAGGGGCAGCGAGCGCCGGGTCCTGGAACGGCCCGCGGCGTACCGGAACAACCCCGCCGCGACCACGATCCAGCAGATGGTCGCCACCATGTGCCCACCGAAGAAGCCTGCGCCGGGGCCGCCGATCACAACTCCAGCGGTCACGGTGCACATGGTGAGCGCATAACCGCTCACCGTCCCCGCCGCGGCCCATACGATCCGGGTCAGGTCCACGTCGGCCGGTGGTGAGCCCGTCCACGACCAGGCGATCGCGACGGCGGCACCGACCAGCACAACGCCCGCGACCAAGACCGAGATCGCGGTGGCCGTGGGCAACTCGACCGCCCGGGCCAGCTGGCGCGGCGGCGCGTAGGCGAGGAAGAAACACCCGCCGAGCACCGCGAACCCGAGGGCTGAGCACCGCGCGACGGCCTGATGGCGGCCCGCGACCGCGACCACGATCGCCATCCCCGACAGCACCGGCCCCGCCACAGAACCGTCGAAGGCGACGATCACCGCCAGCATCGCGGCGAGCGCCGACAGCGCCGACCAACCCTGCCGCACCGCGGGGACCATGCCGGGCAACCGGTCCCCGACCGCCACCACGGCCAGCAAGGCCGCGGCCAGCGCCGCGATCATCAACGCGGCCACCACCCGATCGGTGGCGGCCGAAACGCACAGCAGCGGAACAACTCCCACCGCGGTCTGTAGCGCCAGCACCGCCGGCTTCCCGGTCCACGCCAGCAGCACCAAGCCGCTCGCGACGGCCAGAACGGCGGCGAGGGCGCAGACCGTGGCCAGCCGTAGGTCCTCGCGGCCACCGATGGCCGTCGCGGCGAGGGCGAGCAGGAGCGGGCAGGTGCTCGCCGCGATGCGCGCGGTGTGCATCCACACCCAGTCCCGGCCGTACTGGACCGGCAGCGACGCGGCCGACAGGGCCAGCATGAACCCGATCAACAGCAGTGTGACACCGTCGGTGACCACCGGCGCCAGCCCGATCATCGGCACCAGCACGAGCAACCCGAGATGTTCGGAGCCCCATCGGCGGGCCAGCATCAGGCCCCCGCCGCCGATCACCGCGGCCGCCGCGAGCCCGACCGGTGCCGAAACCCAGTGATAGATCGCGGTCACCGCGATCACGTCCATATAGGCCGCCGCAATGCCGGTCGCGGCCAATGCGATGGCCCCGATCCGCCCGCCCGGCCGCCGGTACAGCCGCCGGCCGGCACCGACCAGCCCACCGGCCAGGACCGCGCCGGCCGCGACCCGAAAGCCGGGGTGCAGAATGCCGGCCTGTGCGGCGAGCACGAGAAGCAGCACCACACCGATCAGGGTCACCGCGACCCCGGCCGCCGCGAGGGCCTTGCCGATCCAGCCTTCCGGCCGGTTGGCTCGAACGGCCGGATCACCGGGCCGGGCCTGGGGTTGCGGAAGGGGTGCCGGTCGGGCCGCCGGAGCCGGTGGCCGGAACCATTGCGGTGGAGCAGGTTCCGGCTGTTGGGCCAAGAGCCGGTCGAGGGTGACCAGATCGGCCGACATCCTGGCCAGATACGCCGAGATGGCGGCGCAATCCCCGGACAACCGGGCAACGACGGCCCGCTGCGATTCGGTCATGCCGTCAGCGTGGCAGCCGCGGCCGCCGTCCGGATGAGTAGGACTACTCGTCCAGGCCGTGTTCGATCGCGTAACGGGCCAACTCGACCCTGTTGGCGACCTGCAGCTTGCGGAAGGTCGCCTGGACGTGATTCTCGATGGTGCGGTGGCTGAGCGACAGTCGGGTGGCGATCTGCTTGGCTGTCAACCCCTTCGCCACGTAGCGCAGTACCTCGGTCTCACGCTCGGTCAGGCTCGGGGTGGCAGGCCCGCTGTCGGGCCGCCGGGCGATGCGCCGGTACTCCCCCAGCACCAGGCCGGCCAGTCCCGGGGTGAACACCGCCCGGCCCTCGGCGGTGGCCCGCACTGCGGCGGCCAGTTCGGCCTTGGAGGCGCTCTTCACCAGATAGCCGGTGGCGCCCGCCTTCACCGCCTCCAGCACATCGTCGCGCTCGTCGGAGGCGGACAGCACCAGAACCCTGGTCGACGGTGACACCGCAAGCACCTCGGCGGTGGCCTGGACTCCGGTGCCATCGGCCAACCGCATATCCATCACCACGACATCGGGCCGGACCACGCCCGCCCGCCGGGCTGCGGCGGCCACCCCGTCCGCGGTGGCCACCACCTCGAACCCGTCGTCGGCGAGATCGCGGGCCACCGCATCCCGCCAGATCGGATGGTCGTCGACCACCATCACCTTCGGTTCGGAATCCCCCATCAGTCCCCCTTCTCGCGCGGTACCGTCAGCTCCCATTCCGTCCCGCATCCGGGCCCGGTGGTCACCGTGGCGCTGCCACCCAGCCAATCCATCCGGCCGACAATCGATTTCGAGATACCCATCCGGCCCTGCCGGGCGGCTTCGGCGAGCCGCCCGTCCGGTATGCCGACCCCGTCGTCGCGGATACTCACCGTCACCGATTCGCCGAGATCCTCCAGCAGCACGAACGCATGCGCGCCAGGACCCGCGTGGGCGGCGACATTGTCGAGCGCATTTCCGGCGGCGGCGAACAACTCCCGCGAAACCCCGACGTCGAGCAGCACCGGGTCGGCGGGCAGACTCACCGACACCAGGTCGGAGGCGCGAGTGCGCAACAGTGCGCCGATATCGGTCAGCGTCCCCGGCGGCGCCCCCGCACCGTCCGCGTCGGTGGCGCTGACCAACCGTCGCAGCGCCCGCTCCTGTTCCCCGGCGAGCTCGGCCAATTCCGCTGCCTGGCCCCCGATCTCACGGCCTTTGCGCGAGACCAGGGCCAGCACCTGGATCACCCCGTCATGCACTCGCCGGGACAACCGCTCCCGCTCCTCCGCCGCGGCCGCAAGCCGGGCGGCGCGTTCGAGTTCGGCGTGGGCCCGGCGCGCGGTCTGAGCGGCCATGCCGACCGCCAACCCCACCGCCAATTCGATGACGAGGGTGGCGTTGCGGCCGAGGTTGACACTGATGTAGCCCTTCAAGGTGGCGGCCGTGGCCATCACCGCAAGCCCCGCGGCCATCCCTCCGACCGGGCCGAACTGCAGCGCCGCCGATATCGTCGCATTGGTCGCCCACAGGGTGGTCGGCCAGGACTGATTGTCGGCGACCCATTGCCCGCTCGCCACGATCTCGGTGGACAGCATCAACGCCACCACGACGACGATCTCGGCGACCACCCAGCCCGTCCGCCGCCCGGCCCCGTGCAGATAGGCCACCCCGCACGCGACGCTGGATCCGAGGAGCACCGCGCACAGCCACCAGGCCAGCGCCGGGCGTTGCAGATCGTCGTTGATCGCGATCTGGAACCCCAGCGCGTAGATGCAGCTCAGCAGCCGAAAAACCTGGGCCGCCCGCCACAACGGGGTGACCGGGTCGAGACCGCGCTGCATTTGCTCAGCATAAGGTCGCCGGCCGGTCCCGGGGCGCACCGATGCCGCGGTGGCGCTACTGCTCCCCGCGGGCGACCGGACGCGACGGATCGCTGCTCCACTCCGACCACGAGCCGGGATACAGCGCGGCGTCGACGCCCGCCGCGGCGAGCCCGGCCACGGTCAGGGCCGCCGTGACACCCGAGCCGCAGTAGGCGCCGACCTCGGTGTCGTCGGATACCCCTGCCCCGGCCAGCAGCTGCCGGAGTGCGGTGTCGTCGCGCAGGGTGCCGTCCTCGCTCAGCAGACCGGTGCTGGGGAGGTTCCGCGCACCGGGGATATGTCCGGCGACCGGGTCGACGGGTTCGACGTCGCCGCGGAAGCGTTCGGGCGCACGCGCGTCGAGCAGTACGTTCACGGCGGATCGCGCCGTCTCGGCGGTCAGCGTGCGCCGGGCGCCGCGGTACAGGTCCTGGTGTAGGACGCGCACGTCGCCGGGGTCGGGACTGACGCGCCCCGTCTCCAGGCCACCTCCGCCCGCCTGCCAGGCGGCCAACCCGCCATCGAGGATCCGCACATCGGCGATTCCCGCGGCGGTCAGCACCCACCAGGCCCGCGCGGACCCGGCCCGGTTCCAGTCGTCGTAGACGACGGTCGGCACCCCCTCGCGAATTCCCCAGCGACGGGCGGCTACCTGCAGGTCAGGCCCGGACGGAAGGGGATGCCTGCCGCGCCCGGCGGCGCGGTGATCGGTGAGTTCGTCGTCGAGGGACACATATACGGCACCGGGTACGTGGCCGGCCGCATAGGCCGATTCACCATCGGGCTCGGCCAGGGTCCAGCGCACATCCAGTACCGTCACCGGCTCCCCGGACCCGATCAGTTCGCGGAGCCCGGCGGCGGTGACGAATACCTCTGATCGCGCTGTGGTCACCCCGTCGAAGCTACATCACCTTGGACAGAAACGCCTTGGTGCGTTCGTGTTTGGGGTTGCTCATCACGTCGCGGGGATTGCCGGACTCGATGATGACGCCGCCGTCCATGAAGACCAGCTTGTCGGCGACCTCGCGGGCGAAACCCATCTCGTGGGTGACCACGACCATCGTCATCCCCTCGCCGGCCAACTTCTTCATCACCGCGAGCACCTCCCCGACCAGTTCGGGGTCGAGTGCGGAGGTGGGCTCGTCGAACAGCATCAGCTTGGGGCTCATCGCCAGCGCGCGGGCGATCGCGACCCGTTGCTGCTGCCCGCCGGAGAGCTGCGCCGGGTAGGCGTCGGCCTTGGCGGCCAAGCCGACCTGGTCGAGCAGATCCTTGGCCCGCGCCACCGCATCGGTCTTCTTGACCCGCTTGACCTGGACGGGTGCCTCGATGATGTTCTCCAGGGCGGTGCGGTGCGGGAAGAGGTTGAAATGCTGGAAAACCATCCCGACCTCGCGGCGCTGTTTGGCGGCGTCCTTCGGGCGCATCTCATGCAGCTTGCCGCCGCGCTCGCGGTATCCGACCAGATCGCCGTCCACGTAGAGCCGGCCGGCGTTGACCTGCTCGAGGTGATTGATGCAGCGCAGGAAGGTCGACTTGCCCGATCCCGACGGTCCGACGATGCACAGCACCTCGCCCCGGCCGATCTCCAGCGTCACGCCCTTGAGCACGTGCAGCGCGCCGTAGCTCTTGCAGACGTCTTCGGCCTTGACCATCGCCGTCATGGCTTCGCCTCTCCCATCTGGGCTTTCGCCAGCGCCTCGAGCTGCTTGGTGGTCAGCTTCCGCGATGCGCCGCGGGCGTAGTAGCGCTCGAGGTAGTACTGCCCGACCATCAGCACGCTGGTGATCGCCAGGTACCAGGTGGACGCCGCCAGCAGCAGCGGAATCGGCTGGAACAGCGCCACCCCGATATCGCGTGCGCGTCCGTACAGTTCGAAGCTGTAGGGCACCGCCGTCACCAGCGATGTGGTCTTGAGCATGCTGATGAACTCGTTGCCGGTCGGGGGAATGATGACCCGCATCGCCTGGGGTAGCACGGTGCGCCGCATCGTCATTCCCCACGACATGCCGAGCGCGACCGACGCCTCGGACTGCCCTTCGGGCACCGAATTGATTCCGGCGCGGATGATCTCGGCCATATAGGCCGCCTCGTTGAGGCCCAGCCCGATGATCGCCAGCATGAAGAAGTTCGGATCGGAGAGGCTGAACTCGAACAGGGCGGGCCCGAACGGCACCCCGAGCCGGATGTTCTGATAGATCACCGGCACCAGACCCCACAGCACCAGCTGCACGTAGACCGGGGTACCGCGGAAGATCCACAGGTAGCCCCAGGCCACGGATTTCAGCACCGGGTTCGGCGACAGCCGCATCACCGCGAGGATCACGCCGAGCACCAGCGCCAGGATCATCGAGAAGATGGTCAGTTGCAGGGTGTTCCACGCGGCCTGCGAAAGGCGTTGGTCGAACAGGTATTTCCCGTAGGTCTCCCACCGGTAGGCCTCGTTGGTGGCCGCGCCGTAGACGAACAGTCCGAGCAGTACCAGGATGACGACCGCCGCCGCCCACCGCCACGGATGCCTCAGTGGGACAGCGTCGATGGCGGGCGGCGGCGATGCATCGGTCACGGCAGGCTCAGCTGACCGCACCGTTGACGACCGGCTTGTCGATCATTCCGTTCTCGGCACCCCAGTTCTTGGCCACCTGTTCGTAGGCGCCGGACTCGATCAGGTGCTCGAGCGCCTGGCGCAGCGATTCGGCCAGTGGGGAACCCTTCTGAACCGCCCAGCCGTAGGGCGCCGAATCGAAGATGTCGCCGGCCGCTTCGAGCTTGCCGTCGCTCTGCTTGATCGCGTACGAGGTCACCGGTGAATCCGCCGACATCGCATCGGCCTGGCCCAGCATGACCGCATTGGTGGCCGCGGTCTGGTCGTCGAACTTCACCACGCTGATCGCGGGCTTGCCCTCCTTGACGCACTTCGCGCTGCGGGCCGGCATCTCCTCGGTGTCCTGCACCGTCGCGGTCTGCACCGCGACCTTCTTACCGCACGCGTCCTCGGGGTTGATCCCGGCCCCCACCTTCTGCGCCCATGCCGAACCGGCTTCGAAGTAGGTGACGAAGTCGACCTGCTGTTCGCGCTCCTTGGAGTCGGTGAACGAGGACATGCCGAGGTTGTAGGTGCCGCCCTGCACCGACGGGATGATCTTGTCGAATGCCGACTGACGGTATTCGGCCGTGAGCCCCAGCGTGGCGGCGATCGCGTCCATCAACTCGACGTCGAAGCCGATGACCTTGCCGTTCGGGTCCTTGAACTCGTTCGGCGGGTACGTCGGGTCGGTGCCGACCACGAGCTTGCCGCTCGTCTTGATCGCCTCAGGCAGCGTGTTGGCGATCGCGTCGACTTTTTCGGCGCTGGCCGCCGTCGTCTCCGTGGCCGGGCCCGCCGAATCGGTGTTGGTCGCACACCCCGACAGCGCAAGTGCGCCGCTGAGGGCGAATGCCCCAGCGATACGCCATATCTTCCCCCGACGAATCTGACTTGACACTATTGTCTCTTCCTTCTGCCTCGGGCCGTGTTCGCCTGTTTCAAACCGGAGACGTTAACGGCCATGGACCCAGCGCGCAGTGCCGGTAACGAGACATTAGGGCAGCTTGAGCGCTGTGGCAGGGCGAATCGCCACAGTTAACGAAGAAGCCTTGTGGATGAGTTATCCGATACCAGGCGAATCCCTCCCAAACGAGGAGAACACCAATGGTTGAATGCAAGACTTGCACAGTCGAGACCGACAATCCAGACGGCGTCTGCAGCTTCTGCGAGGACTACGCCCCGCCCGACTGGCTGGCCAAGGCACAGGCCGCCCACGAGCAGCTGCAGCGCGACCACGCTCACGTCGCCCTACCGCCGCACACCACGGTCGTGGGCGAATGGACGGCAGGTTCGGCGTTCGGTCCGTTCCGGTTGTTCACCGCCGACTCGTGGGCCATCCCCACTCAGTGCTGCGAGACGTACGGCTGGGAGATCGGCGGGGACGATATCGAGGTGTCGGTCCAAGGCATCCAGACGCTGGCCACTGGTGAGCCCCGCATCAAATCCTGGGTCATGATCGGGGACCAGCTCGTACCTATCGAAACGGTGCCCGAGCTGGTACGCACGCTACAGGCGGCCTACCTGGCAGTGATCGATGCGGCCCGCGAAGAGCTGTCCACCAATGCGCCGATCTTCTCGGAGGCGACCCGATGAACACTATCGCCGCGCTACTGATCGCCATGACCGTCACGCCGTTGCCACCATGCCAATACGAGGACGGCAATCCCGATGGCCAGCCATGTATGTGGACCAGCCCGCGAACAGGACAGTCCTACTACAACGACGGGAGCAACTACCGCGACTGACCGCCCCGACACGGAAACACCCCCGACCATCACAGTCGGGGGTGTTCTCGTATGTGTCAGCGCCGACCAGGGCCACCCGCCCCTGGCCCTCCCGTCAGGGGGCGCGGCCTGCTTAGCGAGTCAGGCTGGACGCATTGCGTCAGGATTTTCTAGCGACGCCGCTGGGCGGCCATCTGTAGCTGGGCTGGGCTCAGCGCGGGGCCAGTGCCATCCGGGTATTGCACGCCCTGACGGGGACGCAGCAGGGCGTGCTGCTCGGCCTCACCCAACGAATCCCACTCTTCCTGGGTGAACTGGCGGGGACGCCGCTGCTGCACACCAGGCGGCAGCTCAAACTTGGCGGGCTCGGGCGCGGGGATCTCGTCGTTGGGGTAGTCGTGCGGATCAAGCTGAACGGTCCGCCCGTCCACAATCTTGCTGTGGATCGCTTTGGGCAGCGGGTACGCCTCGTACTGCTCAAGATCCACCGCCCTGATCGGCACACCAAGCCGCCACACGGCAGGCCAGCGACCGCACCGACCGCCACCGAGTGAGCCTTTGACGTAATTGTCATGGATAGGGTCGATGCCCGTCCACGCCACCCACACCTTGCGGCGATGGGCACCCTCGGTGTCCAACGTCAGGCCGATGTCGATCGTGTCGTCGTGCCACTCGTGCGTCGCCGCAGCGGTCAATCCCTTCCTCGGGTCGGGGATGCCAGCTAGTTGGGCGGCACACCTCAAAGCCACCGTGAGGCGATCAAGTTCGGCGGCGTGGTCGGCTGCGGCGTGCCACGCCTTCCCGACCTTCGCGTCACCACCCAACAGCGCAGCGGGATCGGTGTCGGGATCGACGATCTGGAAGGCGGATACCAGCTTGTCGGCGGTCGCATCGAAGCGCTTAGCGACGGCAGCGTAGTTCTCTGCGGCGATACCGTCGGCCAGCTCCCGAAGGCGCCGCTGGCCCGCATTCCTAACCTCGGTAGCAAGCTCGGCGGCGCGGATCTCACCACCAGCGGCGGCCCTAAGCTCGGCAATATTCTCGTCGGTACCGTCCAAGAGGGCCGCGAGTAGCCGATCCTTGGCGGGTGTCCCGATCCGGCGGTAATCAGCCAGACGGTCGACTAGCGCGGCGTAGCCGTCGGGATAGGCGCCGCCAGCCTCCACGACAGTGGCAAGTTTGCCTTCAAAGTCTTTGAAAAGGTTCATTTCGCTCCTACTGGTTGTTGTTGAGCAGCTCGGCGAGCCACTGTGATTTGGATCGTTCGGGCTGGGCCAACTTGGCCAGCCGCTCCGGGTCGGCCTGATGACCGACCGATGGAATGACGTTGCCGTGGCCCGGTTCGGGCTCTTCGGGCTCAGCAGGCTCGATGGGTTCGACGGGCTGTGCGGGCGGAAACTTGTCGGCCCATTTACGGGCAATGTCATCAACGTTATTTCCCATGTTGTTCTCCTAGATCGTGTTGCGGTGCAACAGGTTTACAGGTGCAGGAATTCACAGATGCAGGTGAACACCCATTGATCGGGCGCCCAGTCCGAATACTGACGGGCACGCGGCTTGGCAGGCTCATGGCAATCGGGGCACAAAGGCGGTTCACCGTGAGTTTCATGCGGCCGCTTCGCTTTCTGGGACATCAGAACTCCCGATCCCAACGTGACCGAGCGGCACGTTGATGCTGATCGGATTTCTTCCGAACGGGCTCCGGCGACACCCGCGCCGTCAGGTCAGCCACCTGCCGCTCCAAACTCCGCAGCTCCGCGGACACTTTCACCAACAGGGGCGACTCGACAGTCGGCGATGCGGCCAGCCGATCCCAGCGAGCGGACAGGATCTCGTGGCGGTTAGCAGCATCGGCAGCCCGGTCGAGAATGATTAACTCCATCGGCGTCCACTCCAGCTGGCAGCGGGCATCCTCGCCAGCTCGGGCCAGTGCTGAGTCCAGACGTTCGCGGAGACGGTCGCCTGCGGTTTTCTTCTTGGTCATATAACTCCTTAAGTGGTTAAAACGGGTTAGATACGGGATGGTTTGAGGTGGGAAAACACCCACCTACACGCCGCCCATCAGCACAAAACGGACCATGGTCCAGAGATTCTGGACGCAATGCGTCGTGGCAGAGAAGGGCTGGCCGCTAAAGGTGGGGATCGATGGGGGCGGGTGTCCTGCCCTATGCCCGCCAGCGGCTCTGTGCGGCCCGTGGAGTGATGGTTTGCTGTGCTCTGGTGTATCCGTATGGGCGTGGCCTTGCAGCGGCCCTGTACGGCTTTGAGGCGTACTGCTACTCGTCGGTGTCGAGACCGTCGAGCAGATCGTTCAAGGTGTCGGCGATGATTTGCCCAGTCGCAAGATCGACACGCCATGTCCACCTACCCTCAGGGCCACCACATGCCCGATGGATCACGATGTGCTCGTCGACTAGGTCGATCTCGATAGTGTCGGTCGCACTGCTGATCGTGTTCACGCTTCGGACTCGACGGCGTCATGCAGCATGTCCGCCAGCTGCCGTGCTGCCGTGTCGGACAGGACGAGCACATAACCACTCGCGTGCTGTACCTCGATGACATGCCGAACCCGAACAACCCTGGGTAGTCGGCAGGATCGGCACAGGCCGCTGAGGTTGCGGGTGCGGCCCTCGCAGCCCTCGGTGGAGCACGGCACACTCTGATTGCGTCGGCGGCTAGCCATTGAATGCCTTCACAATCCATGTCGACTCCACGGTGGAGATGACGACAGCCGTGCGTCCCCTCTGAACCGCCACGCCGCCGTCGATGGGGTCGAGAGTGATAGGCCGCCCAATAGCTGGCAGGACTGTGGTTGGTGTGGGGTCCGTCTGCTGAGCCTTCAACGCACGGGCAAGTTGCCGCGCCTCGTCTGTCGTCAGCCTGAGCGCGGGCCTGTCCCCGATACGCAAGCCATTACGCATATCAAGCATTCGCCACCGCCTTCGCCAGGGCGACAACCTCGCCGCGGGTCAGATGGACGCCGATGAAGCCGGCGCGCGGCTTGGAAGCCACCACACCGTCATCCTCGGGAGCCAGGTTGATCGGCGGATGCCCGGTAACAAGGATTTGGCGGGTTTCACCCGTCTCGATGACCGTCATCGCTTCGATAGCGAACTCGGCAATATCGTCGACCAGCAACCAGCCGAGGAGACCGCTGAGCTTCCACGGCTTCCCGGGCTCACGTCGCTGACAGTGAGTGTTGGGACTGAGTTTGAAGTATTGCAATTTAGAATAACCGTTCTAGTAAAAGGGAGGGTGGGCGTGTTTCCAGCCGCTAACACGCCCCGCGCCGCTGGTATGGCGCACACCCGGCCCTGACGACATAGCCGTTGGCGGGCGGGGAGACTGTCAGGCCCAGCGGGCTTTAGCTGGTGTCGCGGCCGTTGCTGTCCCGTGTTGTTCTAGCGGGATTGAGTAGACGCCGCGCCGCCTCAACCCGCACAGGATGCAATAGATATGTCTTGCACCATGTTCCGCGTGGCACACCGCAGCGTGGACAACCCACGGTGTTCACCACCTGACGCGTCACGCGCTTTCACTGTCGTTCATGTTGTCCTCCTGGACGATTCGGATAGCTGTAGCCCACGACATGGTTCGGACATGTTCGCCACGGTGCGCCAGCACCATCGGGGCATCGAGAGTCGCGCGGCGGGGAGCACGCCTTGGATGAACATCGCGGCTGTAATAGCGCTCAAGGTCCAGCTGCCTCGCAGGGGCGTTGCGCGGCGGACCTGCCATTGAATCCTGCAAACAATCGCTCCAGTGGATGGCGGCCAGGTTTGGGCGGTCCGCCCGCACCCGCAGGCCACAACACGCCAACCGAAACCACGCCACAGGGTCAGACGTCGGCGGGACCAAAGCCGCCAGGATCGCGGGATTCCTGACGATGTTGTAATGCCGATCGCGGACCCTGCCGTCAGGATGGATCGAATAGCTGGTACCAGGGATTGGCTGCCATATCCGCGGGCGACCCCCCATTGTAGCAAACTTGGGTTTGCTTTTTACTGGAAACCGTGTATCATGCGCCATCGTTTGTTCCCTTCGGTGCATACACACCCCTCGCAATCCGGTCGATACGGCCTTCGCCGTGTGCTCTGGAGAGCAGATTCTGGGCGACCGCGCGGCCCTCACAGATCCCCCGCGCAACCACATCCTCGGCGCGCACGTCGAACTCTGAGTTGACGAACTCGACGAGCCGCTCCATCTGATTCGGGCCGCGGTTCGTCTTCACGGCCCTCGCGTTGAGGATCAATGCGACAACTTCCGCGACGGTTATTCCCGTCTGCCGCATCGCCCACTCGATAGGCTCGAAGTCGTTCACAGGATGATGAGCGGCAAGTCGGCGGCGTTCTCGTCGAGCACTACCCCGCGCACCAGATTGCCGACCCGGTCAACGCCAACGACCGGCGTCGAGCCGAGGCATAACACGACCCGCTCGGTATGAGTAAAAGCCCGCAGGCTTACGCGACCCAGCGGAGTGAAAGCGGCGCCGTAGCGTACGACATCAAGCTGTTTAAACATCGACTTGGTCAGTTTGCGGTTGCCAAGTTTGACGGTATGAATCTTCGCGTTCTCAATCATGTTAGGTGTGTCCTTTGTCACAGTTTTGGGGGTGAAAATCGGGGTGTGAGACCGCCTCTATCCCGAGTTTTCGTCCCGAGCTTTGAAAACCGCAGGTCAGATGTGGTTTTTGCCGAAACTCGGGATGAAACTCGTCTTCGCAGGTCAGAGGTGGTTTTTGCCAAACTCGGGACCGATTTTTACCCGAGTTTCAGACAAAACCGCAGGTCAGCGGGTTAACCCGAATTTCAAACTCGGGATAACCCGCGACTGCTAGTCACGCTGCTTTAAGGTGCCACTTGGTGCCGTGCGTACGGTTTGCTGGAAGCCGCTCGATCTGCCCCATGCGTACGAGAAAATCAACGGCCTCGCGGAAGACGGCACCGCGGTACGACTTGGTCGGGAGCTTGTTGCGGAGATCCTCGTTCGACAACGGGCCGTCCGCGAGGATCTCCAGAATCGCGGCGGCTGCCTGCGCCTCCAGCTCCGCGCGTTCCTCCTCAATCTCCGCTTTAGCGTCAGCCTCGGCCTGCCGCCCATGAGCCGCCGCATGACCACGAAGCGCAGCAGCCTTCGCAGCCTCAGCCCGCACCCACGCCTGCTGACAATCAAGTGCACGCTCACGCACAGCATCGGAGGCATTCATGATCGCGCCAGAGCGCTCCCAGTCATCCAGCGTGACACCAGTGCTGCGGCCCTCGCTGAACCCAATCGCCGCCGCAATCTTCAACCGGGCAAAGCTGCGGTGCGTCTCGTTGCCAGGCGTGTTGCCCAGCTGCACCTGCCAGTCCTGCTCGCGCAGCTCCTGCGAGATGTCCCTGTGGACGGGGATCTCAGCCCACAGCGGATCTTTCATCCGCGGCATGGTCGGTAACCACTTGCGGCGTTCGGGCATCTCCAGCGGCATGCGCGGCTCGCGCACCGAGAACCACACCATCCGCTGCGGCAGCCCTGTTGCCTCCTGCGCGGCAAAACCACCAAGATTCGCCGGCTGAATCATCAGCAGCAGGTTCCACCGCAACGCGTGCTGCGCCAGCCACCGATCAGCATCCCCGCGGGCTGAACTGCCCACAAAGCTGCCAGTCCACATTTCACAGAGGATCTCAGCGGCTTTCGACCCGTCACGCGCCAGCTCCTTGTCCAGCAGGCGGCCCTCAGTGGCGACCGAATACACAGAGTCGAAGTAAGCCTTCTGACGCGGCAGAGTATTGCCATGTTCATCCTCGGCTACCACAGAGTCAGCCCGCACCATCTTGCCCTGATGTTTCACGTACCGAATGCAGGAGTGCACGAGATGCTCACCCGTCCCGACACCGACCTGGCGAACCTCGATCTTGCCCTCCTGATACGGGGCGAATGCTTTAGCGAGATCCCACGAACTGTTTTTCCCGCTGCCGGCATCGCCGATGCCCAGGAGGATTGTGTTGAGTGATCCGCCGATGCCGACACCGTTACGGGGCGGCAAGAGAACATCGCAGGGAATCTGGGCGAGCCGCCGCTGCAAGCACATCAAGTACACGGCAAGGGGATTCGCGCCAGCTTCGATGCAAATGTCATGCATCTCAGACGCCCAACCCGTATCGAAGATGCCCTTCTCCAACACGTTAAGCTCGTCCGGTTCAAACTGAAACCTCAAGTCAACAACTACTTTCCATTAAGTGCTTGGGGCATAGCCCAGCCGCACATGCCTAAAAACTCTTCCGACGCCGCCTCGGGCGTCACCACCACACCGCCACGGACATCTCCGACAACCGAACGGACGAACAGACCGCAGAGCTTGTTCAGCTCGATTTTGGCGTTGACGCGGCCAATGCGGGCCGCGCTGAACACAGTCGGCAGAATGGACGTCATAGTGGCGTGCCGAGACTCGCCCGCCTTCACCGCCCGCTCAAACCGTTCACCCCAGCTGGCTGCCAACTGCTTACGTACCGTTGGACCATAGGAATGCGCCGCCACGAACTCCCGAACCGCCTGCACCGAAACCGCCTCAGCCGCAGGCCCACCGCCTACTTGCAACTTCTGCAAGATGGCATCAGGGCACGGCGCCAGCGGTCCACTGGACACCCAGCGCCGTTCACCGATACCAGGCGCCGCGACAATGACCCCGTTAGACGACGCACGGACATCGCCCCACCCTGTACCGAGCCCGCGAGACGAATTCGAGTACTGCCCACCTGGACTAGAGAACACGTAATGCCCACGCCTAGGGTCCGTGTCGGGGCGTGTCTGCTGCACCTTCGCGTCCCCCAACAGATTCCAGTGATGGAAGTTGTCAGGCTTGTCGATGTCCAGTACGATTGCTCCAGAGCGGTTGACGTGCAGCGCGATCCCGTAATCCGTACCCGCGAACCACGCCACGATCTGACCAGGATCCCGTGACGACTGCTTATCCCAGCCCTTACCGACGACCGACCCCGCATGACGGGTGTCACGGCGTACGGGCAGCACGAACCACCCCGCACTGGCGTAGGCCAGTGCGGCAGTGAGAACGTCCTGGTCGTCGGTGAGGTCAGGGACAGCGAGGCTATCCCCCGCCACGCCTAGCCGTCAGCGATCTTGCGGAGCGTTTGATCGATTGCGCCGAGCCGCTCAGCAACCGCCCATACCGCAAGCATCAGTTCCGTCAGGGTGGGGTCATGCCCGTCGGCGTGCGCGCCGCTAACGTCGGGGATGGGGATATACCAGTCCATCACGCACCGCCATCCATGTAGCGGCGGTGGCGGCGCTCCTGCCGCTCCGTCAGTTTCCGCCCGTCATGCGCGGCCCACACGGGACAAAAGTCCTCGTGCCGGAACTCAATGTCACTGCCCTGAGGAGGCACGATCACGTCGGCGGGGCATTCGAGACAGATGCCCCGCGCCACAACGATGCAGCCCGTGTCCATGGCGAGCTGGCGGGCGGCCACCAGCTTCGCGTAGTCGATGTTGTCGGGAGTGTCCGAGACCACGAGCGTGTTCATCAGAACGGCTCCTCGTTGAAGCTGGGGAACCGCTCGTAGCCGTCGAACATTTCCTCGGCCGTCTCATAGAGAAACGCGCCAGCGGCGTACAACTCGTCCACGCTCACGAGGCCCTGCATGCGTGGACCATCATCTGCGATCACGCTGAAGTCGATCAGGACAAGGCGGTCGTCCGCGGCGATGATCTGCCCCTGATGCCGAAGCTCAAAGCCATGTTCGCCGCTGCGGGTGAAGTGAACGAACCGCCCCGTCAGGGCATCACTGAGGGCACTCACAGTCCACCGCCCGGCCGGGTCTGGTCGGTACGCCCGGCAGGGCCACGGCGGTTACGGCGCGCGCGCAGAGACGCCACCGTCATACGTGCGTAGTGGGCTTTGCGAAGGTTGGCGGCCCGCTTCGGGTCACCCTCAGCTTCCCGCAGCCATTTCGCTTCGAGCCCCAGGCGGGCGGGGGCGGTGGCGGCGCTACGTTCGGTCTCGTTCAGCTGGCCCCAGCGCTGGTGGGCGCCGGCCTGCTGGGCGATGCGAGTTGACGCATCAGGCTTCATGTGATTCCCTTAGGGTAGTCGTTGACAACTATCCACCGGCGAGGTTAGAGTTGTCATAGTGGATTGCCCTGTTTAGGGCAAATCCAGCGTACCACAGCGTTCGAACACCTGATCGGGCTTAGCGTCCCCTTAAATCAGATTCTTAGCTTTCATAGCGAATGTTTAATCTGTCGTACTCGTCGCTGGACAGTTCCTCCGCAGCCGACGCAACATAGCGATCTAACTGCTTTCGGCCACGCCAACCAGCTTGCGCCATCAGCCCGCCTTCGGAACCGCTCTCACGCAGCCACTTCACAGCAAACGTATGCCTTAATCTATGGATGTGGAAGCCTGGAACCCCGGCCTGCTCGGCTCTGCTCTTCAGCGCTTTAACGAGGCCGGTGTAGCTCAGCCGCCCATGCGCCGACAACCACAGGGCATCGCTCGTGGAGCCGAGCCGCTTACGGGCACGCAGGTAGTGCACCAAGGCTGCGGCGGCCTCCGGAGTGAACCGCACCCTGCGACCGCGTGCACCCTTGCCGCGACGAACGGTCATTGAACTGTCAGCCAGCGACACGTCGTCAACATCAACCGCCAACATTTCGGAGGCCCGCGCGCCCGTCGCGGCGAACATCAGGATGAGCGCATAGTCGCGGCGGTCTCGAAATTCCTTACCTTCGGATGCTTTCAGCATGGCGGCCACCTCCCTATCTGCAAGGTGTGGCACCACCCTGTCGTCGAGCTTCGGAGCTTTCACCAAGGCCACGGTCGATAGGTCCGCTTCGCCATCCTCGGTGACCCACGCTGCGAACCGTTTCACCGCCGCCAATCGGAGCCTGACCGTCGCCGCTTCGCGGTCATACATCGAGGCCACCCACGCCTGGCATGACGCCTTGTCCAGTTCCATGTCGTTCGCCTCGGCGAAGGTCACCCACTCGGTGACGCCTCGGCGATAAGCCTTGAGTGTTTCGGGCGACTTGCGTTCACCGCGCAGGATGAGCAGCCACTGCTCCATCGACAGCAAAGCATCTTCCATCCCGTTATCTTAGACCAGAACGCTGTGGTGGTGTATTATCGACACCAGACCAGCACATATGCACTGGTCAAACGGATATCGAGGGTTTGACTCTACGGTCGGTAACGAGACATTAACGATCGCCGTACGTTGCCACAGGCGTAACGTAAAATCCGCGATCGGCCTCGTGTCGTGTGCCAGACTTCCAGCATGCAAACCACCGCTGCCCCAAGCCTGTTGCCGCACCTGTGGAAGACGGCGTTGATCACGGGTGTGCTCGCAGTCCTCCTGGGAGTCCTGGTATTCGTGCGGCCCGGCGCCGCGATCCTGGTCACCGCGATCTTCTTCGGTGCGTACCTGTTGATCACCGGTATCTCGCAGCTCGTGCTGGCGTTCAGCCTGCGCGCATCGGTCGGGGGCCGGGTGCTGTTGTTCATCGGCGGCGCCGCGGCGGTCATCCTGGCGGTGCTGTGCTTCGTCAACCTGCAGAATTCGATCGACCTGCTGGCCATCTGGATCGGCGTGGGATTCATCTTCCGCGGTGTGGCCACGGCGATGTCGGCCATCGGTGACTCCTCGCTGCCCGGCCGGATCTGGGAGATCATCGTCGGCATCGTGAGCGTCCTCGCCGGCATCGTCATGTTCGTCGCACCCATCGAAGGGCTCGTCGCACTCACCCAGGTGACCGGCATCATCCTGATCGTGGTGGGCGCGTTCGAGATCGCATCGGCGTTCGCCATCCGCAAGGACGCCAAGAACCCCGCCGCAACGCAGACGCCCCCGTCGGCTCCGACGGTGACGTAACCCACCGCCACCGATCACGGGCAGGTGCTGGCTGGCACATCAACTGTCTACTACACTCTGTCGTAGGTTGGCCTGGCGACCTCGAGAGTGAAGTAGGTCAGATGGACGCATTGGACGTATCCCGGTGGCAGTTCGGTATCACCACCGTCTACCACTTCATCTTCGTTCCGCTGACCATCGGGCTGGCGCCGCTGATCGCCGTCATGCAGACGGTCTGGGTGGTGACCGGCAACGACAGCTGGTACCGGCTGACCAAGTTCTTCGGGAAGTTGTTCCTGATCAACTTCGCCATCGGGGTGGCAACCGGCATCGTGCAGGAGTTCCAGTTCGGGATGAACTGGAGTGAGTACTCCCGATTCGTCGGCGACATCTTCGGTGCCCCACTGGCCATGGAGGGCCTCGCCGCGTTCTTCTTCGAGTCCACCTTCATCGGGTTGTGGATCTTCGGGTGGACCCGACTGCCCCGCCTGGTGCACCTCGCGTGCATCTGGATCGTGGCGATCGCGGTCAACATGTCGGCGTTCTTCATCATCGCCGCGAACTCCTTCATGCAGCATCCGGTCGGTGCCCGCTACAACCCCGAGACCGGTCGTGCCGAACTGACCAGCATCGTCGCCCTGTTCACCAACAACACCGCGATCGCGGCGTTCAGCCACGCGGTCGCCGGGGCCTTCCTGACCGCCGGAGTGTTCGTCGCCTGTGTATCGGCGTGGTGGATGGTGCGCTCGCACCGTCGGGGCGCAGCCTCGCAGAGCGCCGGCGACGCCGCCACCATGTACCGGCCGGCCACGATCCTGGGCTGCTGGGTCACGCTGATCGCCGCGGTCGCGATCGCCTTCACCGGCGACGCCCAGGGCAAACTGATGTTCCAGCAGCAGCCGATGAAGATGGCCTCGGCCGAATCCCTGTGCCACAGCGAGGAAGATCCGGATTTCTCGGTCCTCACCGTCGGCACCCACAACAACTGCGACAGCGTGACCCACCTCATCGAGGTGCCGTTCGTGCTGCCGTTCCTGGCCGAAGGCAGGTTCACCGGCGTCCACCTCGACGGGGTCAAGGACCTGCAGGACCAGTACGAGCAGAAATTCGGGCCGGGAGATTACCGCCCCAACCTGTTCGTGACCTACTGGTCGTTCCGCGCGATGATCGGATTCCTGGCCATCCCAGGGTTGTTCGCGCTCGCCGCGCTCTGGCTCACCCGCGGCAACCGGATCCCGCGTCAGCGCTGGTTCGGCTGGTTCGCGCTGCTCACCATCCCCACCCCGTTCCTGGCCAACAGCGCGGGTTGGGTGTTCACCGAAATGGGCCGCCAGCCGTGGGTCGTCGTGCCGAATCCGACCGGCGATCAGGACATCCGGCTGACCGTCGCGCAGGGCGTCTCCGGACACTCGGCCGGGATGGTGATGTTCTCACTGGCCACCTTCACCGTGCTCTACGCGGTTCTGGCCGTCATCTGGTCCTGGCTGCTGCGGCGCTACATCGTCGAGGGCCCGCTCGAACACGACGCCGAACCCGCGCCGCCGACGCCGCCGGACGCCGACGACGTGGCGCCGCTGTCGTTCGCGTATTAGGAGCAGGACAATGGGATTACAGGAACTCTGGTTCATCCTCCTGGCCGTGCTGTTCCTCGGCTTCTTCGTCCTCGAGGGATTCGACTTCGGCGTCGGGATGCTGATGTCGTTCTTCGGTCGGACCGCGGCGCGCCGCGGTGAGGATCCCGAACAGTACCGCCGGGCCGCACTGAACACTATCGGGCCGGTCTGGGACGGCAACGAGGTGTGGCTGATTACCGCGGGCGGTGCGATGTTCGCGGCCTTCCCGGAGATGTATGCGACCGTGTTCTCCGGTCTGTACCTGCCGCTGCTGGCGATCCTGTGCGCGATGATCGTGCGGGTCGTGGCCATCGAATGGCGGGGCAAGATCGACGATCCGCAGTGGCGCCGATGGGCCGATGCCGCCATCGCCGTCGGCTCCTGGTTCCCCGCGATCCTGTGGGGCGTCGCGTTCGCCGGACTGGTGCGCGGACTTCCGGTCGACGCCGACAAACAGATGCACCTGTCGATCGGCGATGTCCTCAACGCCTACACCCTGCTCGGCGGGCTGGCCACCGGCGCCCTGTTCGCCATGCACGGCGCGGTGTTCGTGGCGCTCAAGACCTCCGACGCGATCCGCACCGACGCGTTCCGGTTCGCCGGGCTCCTGGCGATCCCGGCCACGGTGCTGGTGGCCGGATTCGGGGTGTGGACGCAATTGGCCTATGGGAAGGGCTGGACCTGGCTGGTGCTCGCCGTCGCGGTGGCGGCCCAGATCGCCGCGGTCGGCCTGGTGTACCGCAAGCGCGGTGAAGGCTGGGCCTTCATCTTCACCTCGGTCGTCGTCGCGGCCGCGGTGATCCTGCTGTTCGGCTCGCTGTTCCCGGATCTGGTGCCCTCATCGCTGAATCCGGACTGGAGCCTGACGATCCACAACGGATCGTCCTCGCCGTACACCCTGAAGATCATGACCTGGGCGGCCCTGATCTTCGCCCCGCTGGTGATGCTCTACCAGGGCTGGACGTACTGGGTGTTCAGCAGACGCATCTCGGCGGACCGGATACCGGCGCCGATCGGACTGTCGCGGCGGTCGGACTGAATCTCTGGCGCGCACTCGGCATCCGCGGCGGCTCCGGATCCACGACGGCGCTGCGGCGCTGTCTGGCGGCCTCGGTGGCCTGCGGCGTGCTCATCGCCGGCACCACGATCGCCTCGGCCGTGCTACTGGCCCACATCGTCGCCGGCCTGATCTCCGCTCCGCGGTCCGGAACACGTTGGGGCACCGAGCTCGTCGTCCTCGCGGCACTGTGGCTGGTCCGGGCGCTGGCGCAGTGGTTGCAGGGCAGGCTGTCCCAACGCGGTGCGACCGCCGTCATCGGCGAACTGTCGGGCCGGGTGGTGCGGTCGGTGACCGCCCAGCCGCCCCGCCGGCTGGCCGCCGACCGGGACCCCGCGGCGGCGGTGGTCACCCGAGGCCTGGACGGGCTGCGCCCGTATTTCACCAACTACCTGCCCGCGCTGGTGCTGGCCGCGATCCTCACCCCCGCCGCCCTCGCGGTGATGGCCTGTTATGACCTGCAGGCCGCCGCGATCGTGACGATCGCGCTTCCGCTGATCCCGATCTTCATGGTGCTGATCGGGCTGGTCACCGCCGAACGATCGGAAGCGGCGCTGGCCGCGATGACGACCCTGCAGGCCCGCATGCTCGACCTGATCGCGGG
>NZ_JBSFPX010000009.1:0-78778 GCF_053588415.1 Mycobacterium sp. NPDC003449 | reverse complement strand
CCTCAACCCACGCCGTCGCCGGTGCTTCACCCCGCGCCGGCCGAACCCGCCCCGCCCGTAGCCAGCCCGCCGATTGCCGATGCGCGGCCGAATGACCAGGAGGGTGAACTGTGAACCGTTGGTTCAAACGCGTTCTCGCGGGGGCGCTCGTGATGATGGTGTTCGTGAGTGCCGGGATCCTCATACGAACCCGTGTGAACGACGGCAGCACGGTGGTGGCGTACTTCGCGAACAGCAACGGTGTGTTCGCAGGTGACGAAGTACGCGTACTAGGTGTTCCGGTCGGAAAGATCACGCGCATCGATCCGGAGCCCAACCGTGCGAAGATCACGTTCTCCCTCAATGGAGACGTCAAGGTGCCCGCCGACGCGAACGCGGTCATCATCGCGCCCTCGCTGGTAGCCGTGAGGGCCATCCAGATCACGCCGGCCTACAACGGCGGCCCGGTCATGCCCGCCGGGGCCGTCATACCCGAGTCGCGCACGGCCGTGCCGGTCGAGTGGGACGAACTGCGCGTTCAACTCCAGAAACTCACCGAGACCCTGCAACCCACGCAACCGGGTGGTGTGAGCACCGCCGGTGAGCTCATCAACACCGCCGCCGACAACCTCCGCGGCCGTGGTACGGACATCCACGGAACACTGGTCGCACTGGCACAGGCGTTCTCGGCCCTCGGCGACCACAGCAACGACATCTTCAGCACGGTCAAGAACGTGTCGATCCTGGTGTCGGCCCTCAGCTCCAGCAGGGACCTGATGCGTCAACTCAACGACAACTTCGCCGCCGTGACGGCGTTACTGTCCAACCAGCCGAACGAAGTCGGCCAGGCCATCGGATCGGTCAACGCCGTAATCGGCGACGTCGAGAATTTTGTCAACGAGAACAAGGACACGCTCGGCACCACCGGAGACAAACTCGCCTCGGTGTCGACGGCAGTGCACCAGAGCCTCGAGGACATCAAGCAGACGTTGCACGTCTCACCGAACGCCGCCGCCAACTTCCTGAACGTCTACAACCCCGCACAGGGTGCGGTCACCGGCTCGCTCGCGGCGACGAACTTCTCCAACCCGATCCAGTTCATCTGCGGCGCCGTGCAGGCCGCGTCACGCCTCAACGCCGAGCAGGCCTCCAGACTCTGCGTGCAGTACCTCGCGCCGATCTTCAAGAACCGTCAGATCAACTTCCCGCCGCTGGGATTCAACGCCCTGGTCGGGGCTCAGGCGCGTCCGAACGAACTGACGTACTCAGAGGACTGGATGCGACCCGACTACGTTCCACCACAACCGCAATCGGAGCCCGGAGGGGTGACGCCGGACGGAACACCGGCCCCACCAGCTCTTCCCGCCGAGGCGGCAGATGGCCCGTCGGCTACGCATACGACCGACCCGTCTATGGGCCTACAGGGCATCATCATGCCCACCGGAGGTGGATAGTGTCCGTGTCCCGATCCGTTCCCGTAATCCTGGCCGTGTTCGTGGCCGCGGGTTGCAGCTGGCAGGGCGCGAACTCGCTGCCGCTACCGGGCACCCGAGGCCACGGCCCGGGGGCCTACTCGGTCCAGATTCAGCTTCCCGACGTCGACGCGATCGAGCGCAATTCCCGTGTCCGCGTTGGTGATGTCACCGTCGGTTCCGTCACCGCGATCGAACGGCAGGGCTGGCACGCGCTGGTCACGGTGGCGATCGAGCGCGACGTGAAACTGCCGGCGAACGCCTCCGCCACCATCGGGCAGACAAGCCTCCTCGGCTCGAAGCACATCGAACTGGCGCCGCCGTCCAACGCGGAACCCAATGGCAGTCTGACGAACGGCAGCGTCATCCCCCTTTCGTCGGGGGCGACGTACCCGTCCACGGAGCAGACGCTCTCGGCGGTGTCACTGGTCCTGAACGGCGGCGGAATCGGGAATATCCAGGAGATCACGCGCGAGCTGTCGACGGCCTTCGCGGGCAGGGAAGGCGACCTGCGAGACCTCATCGACCAACTCGACGTCTTCATGGCGTCGCTGGCCGATCAGGTGGATGACATCACCGCCGCGACCGACAGCCTGAACGCGCTCGCGGCGAGATTCGCCGAGAACAAACTGATCGTCGACCGAGCCGTGAAATCGATTCCCGAGGCGCTGGCCGTCCTCAAGAGCACACGCGACGATCTGGCCAACGCGCTGGACCGATTCGGCGAATTCAGTTCGGTCACCGCCGATACGGTCACTCAGACCAAGGACAGGGCGGTGCAGGAGCTCCACCAACTGGGCCCGGTGCTGCAGTCGCTGGGTGACGCCGGACCTGCGCTCACGCGATCGTTGAGCTTCCTGACCGCGTTCCCCTTCGCGAAGGAGACGCTGCCCAACGTCCAACGCGGGGACTACATGAATCTCACCAGCGTATTCGACCTGACGATGAGCCGACTCGATCAGTCCTTCTTCGTCGGCACGCGTTTCGAGGGCAACCTCACGGAACTGGAACTCCAGTGGGGCCGGACACTGGGGCAGCTACCGAGTCCCTACAATGCGGGTAACCCGCTCGCCCTCCCCTACCGTACGGATCAGGGGCGCTGACCATGCGTGTAACCAGGATCATCTGGCTCCAGTTCAGCGCCTTCGTCGTCGTCGCGGTCGTGGCATCCACGATCATCATCTTCGGATACATAAAGCTGCCAACACGTTTCGGAATCGGTCGCTACGAGGTGACGATTCAACTGCCTGAGGCATCCGGACTGTATGAACGCGCCAACGTGACATACAGCGGTGTGGAGGTCGGCCAGGTCAGATCCGTCGAGTTGAACGACGACGGGGTCGTCGCACGGCTGTCACTCCGGTCCGACGTGCCGATTCCGTCGGATCTCGGTGCTGAGGTCCACAGCGTCTCCGCGGTGGGCGAGCAGTACGTCGCACTGGTTCCCCGCCGAGCCGACGCGGCACCCCTCAAGAACGGCGACGTGATCACGGCGCCGAACACGGAGGTGCCACCGGACATCAACGCCCTTCTCGACGCGACCAATCGCGGCCTCGAGGCGATACCGCGCGACAATCTCAAGACCGCAATTGATGAGTCGTACAAGGCTTTCGGCGGTCTCGGTCCGGAAATCCATCGTCTGATCGCCGGCTCGATGACGCTCGCCGGCGATGCACAGCGCAACCTACCGGATCTCCTGAACGTCATCGACAACGCGGCACCCATTCTGGATACCCAGAGCGATACCGCGGATTCGGTGCAGGGATGGGCACGACACCTGGCCGCCCTGACGACCAGCCTGCGCGGCCACGACGCCGACGTGCGAGGACTCGTTCAGAACGGCGCGGCAGCGGCCGACGCCGGTCGTGACCTGTTCAACCGACTGCAACCGACGATCCCGATCATCGCGGCCAATCTCGCGAGCGTCGCACCGGTGCTGGTCACCTATCGCCCGGACCTCGAACAGTTGCTGGTCCTGCTTCCCCAACAGGTGGGGACGATGCAGGCTGCCACGATGGCCGATCGGTATGCCGATACGCCCTATCGAGGCACCTACCTGAACTTCAAACTGTCGGTCAACCTTCCGCCTCCGTGCACCACGGGTTTCCTTCCCGCTCAACAACAACGGGCGGCGAGTTTCGAAGACGCCCCGGATCCGCCCGCCGGAGATCTGTACTGCCGGATACCTCAGGACTCTCCTTTCGTCGTTCGAGGGGCTCGCAACTACCCCTGCGCCGCCAAGCCCGGAAAGCGGGCACCCACTGCCCGGATGTGCGAGAGCGACGAGGAGTACGTTCCGTTGAACGACGGGCTGAACTGGAAGGACGATCCGAACGCGACCCTGTCCGGCCAGGGAGTGCCGCAAACTGCGGCACCGCCCGGAGCGCCACCGCCGGCGGCGGTCGTACCGCCCATCGCCGTGGCGCCGTACGACCCCGCGAACGGTTCGTACATCGGCCCCGACGGAAAGCTGTACAGGCAACAGGATCTCGCCAGCCCCGCTGCGCCGAAGAAGTTCGAGGACATGATGGTGCCGGGTGGATCACCGTAGACCGCCGAAGGACACGGTCATCCGCGCACCGAACCCGCCGTCACCTTCGCCGCGGGAGAAGAGGAACATTGCCATGACGGCGCGACACACCCCGGAGCCGGTCACTCCGGTTCTCCTGCACGTCGAGGAGCGCATCGCGCGGATCACGCTCAACGATCCCGAACACCGCAATGCGATCACTCCGGCGATGTCCTCCGCCCTCAGCGACGCCGTGCACGCCGTGGAGCAGGACCCCGACGTTCACGCGGTCGTGGTCACCGGAGCCGGTTCCGCCTTCTGCGCGGGTGCGGAACGGTCGACGTTGCGGACCGCCGACGAAACCGTGCTACGCCAGCTGTACAAGGGATTTCTGGCGGTCGCCGACTGTCGCCTTCCCACCATCGCCGCGGTGAACGGCCCGGCCGTGGGGGCGGGACTGAACCTCGCACTGGCCTGCGACGTCCGCGTGGCGGGGCCGCGTGCGAGATTCGACGCGCGTTTCCTCGAACTCGGTGTGCATCCCGGCGGGGGAGCGACGTGGATGCTTCAACGGGCGATTGGACCCGAAGCCGCACGGGCCGCCCTGCTCTTCGGGACGGCCTTCGACGCCACCGAGGCGGTCCGTCTCCGCCTGGCGTTGATGATTGCCCAGGACCCGCTGCAGACGGCGCTGTCATTGGCCGCTGCTCCCGCCGCCGCCGCACGTGAGCTCGTCGTGGTCACCAAAAGGACGATGCAGCAGACGATTTCGCCCGGTACGACGTCCGGCGCGAGCCACGAACTATCCGTCGAGATCGAAACCGGGCCTCAGGTCTGGTCTCTGCAACGGATCGCCTCAGCTCAGCAGGCGCTGTAGGAAGGATCTCGCGTGGGTATCGGTGTACAGGTGGAGGGACTGACCAAGTCTTTCGGGTCTCAGCGGATCTGGGAGGACGTCACCTTCGACATCCCCGCTGGTGAAGTGAGCGTGCTGCTGGGCCCGTCGGGTACCGGTAAGTCGGTGTTCCTGAAGTCCCTGATCGGTCTCCTCCGACCCGAACGGGGGTCCATCCTGGTCGACGGGACTGACATCATCGAGTGCTCGGCCAAGGAGCTCTACGAGATCCGCACGCTGTTCGGCGTGATGTTCCAGGACGGCGCGCTCTTCGGCTCCATGAGCCTCTACGACAACACGGCGTTCCCGCTTCGTGAGCACACGAAGAAGAAGGAATCCGAGATCCGTCAGATAGTGATGGAGAAGCTGGACCTGGTCGGTCTGGCCGGTGACGAGGGCAAGTTCCCCGGTGAGATCTCCGGTGGTATGCGCAAGCGCGCCGGTCTGGCCCGCTCGCTGGTGCTGGATCCGCAGATCATCCTCTGCGACGAGCCGGACTCCGGTCTGGACCCCGTTCGTACGGCTTACCTGTCGCAGCTGCTGATCGACATCAACGCGCAGATCGACTGCACGATCCTGATCGTCACGCACAACATCAACATCGCCCGCACGGTGCCCGACAACATGGGCATGCTGTTCCGCAAGCACCTGGTGATGTTCGGCCCCCGCGAAGTGCTCCTCACGAGTGACGAGCCGGTCGTGAAGCAGTTCCTCAACGGTCGCCGTATCGGTCCCATCGGCATGTCCGAGGAGAAGGACGAGTCGACGATGGCCGAGGAGCAGGCCCTCATCGACGCCGGTCACCACGACGGCGGTGTCGAGGAGATCGAGGGTGTGCCGCCGCAGGTCATGGCCACCCCCGGTATGCCCGAGCGCAAGGCCGTCACCCGCCGCCAGGCGCGCGTGCGCGACATCATGCACACCCTGCCGCCGGCCGCCCAGCAGGCCATCCGCGACGACCTCGAGAGCAACAACCAGTACGCGTCGGCCGAGCAGCCCACCGCGGCCTCGCGTCACCGCGACCGCGACGAGGACACCGCCGAACTCGCCGCCGTTCCGACCCGAGGCTCGGGCGTTCCGTGACGGTCGAGCGGGTACGACACGCAACGCTCGACGCCGCAACGGAGTTCGAGCACCTCGCCACATCCCTCCCGTCGCGGCGCCGGGGCCCTTCCGCCGGCAGGCGGGGCCCGCTACCGACGGTGTCCGCGGCGTCCATCTGCGAAAGCGCATTGACCATCATCGACCGTGAGGGCGCCGAGGCCCTGACGGTCCGACGCCTCGCCGCCGACATGAACATCTCGACGCGAACGCTGTACAAGCGAATCCACGACCGCGACAACCTCATTCGAGGTGTCGCCGATATGTGGGCGTCTCGAATCGTCGTCCACGTCGACGATTCGGAAACGTGGGCCCGCGCCGCGGTGTCGTGGTGCACTGCTCTGCATCGCGAACTCGTGTCGCACCCCCACCTCGCGGAGATCGCCCGGGACCGGATCCTGGCGGAGTGCCCGAGCCACCTCGAGGCTCTCGTCGATCTCGGAGTCGGCGAGGGCATGAGCCGCGGCGAGTCCATCGCCTACTGCACCACCCTGTTCACCATCACGGTCAACGACGCGCTCGCGCTCACACGCGGACGCCCGTCCACCGGGATGGACGCGACCGCCGATGAGACGCCTGCGAACGAGAACCTGGCCGTGGTGCTCGGACTCATCCTCGACGGTGTCGCCGCGCGGACGGGCCGTGCCGCCGCGCAACCGCACCGCTCGGAGCAATCGGTCGCGGCACTCGCGATCGGGTGGTAGGTCGGCAACCCCGCCGCCGATCCGGAGGAGGCGGCTCCCCGATCCGCATCCGATTCCACGACGGTCGCACAAAACGGCCGTATGTTAATATTCGTTAACATGATGGCGACTCGCGGCACTGTCACACCACGGGTGCCGTGCGCGCGATGAGGGACGTCCGCGCGGACGCGACCGGCCCCCCGCGACGATCGTCCGCCCGGCGGGACCGGCCGGGACGACTCCTCGGCACGCTGGTCGCCATCGAACTCGTCGTGGCGGTCACCGGAAGCCTCGGCCCCCCACTGCTGGCCGACGTATCGCGGCACTGGGACGTGTCACCGGCGGCCGCGCAATGGACCCTCACCGTGACCCTGCTCAGCGGCTGCTTCGCGATCCCGGTGATTGCCCGCCTCGGTGACGGCCCGAATCGTCGACGGGTCATCGTGACGACCCTGACAATCGTCGCCGCGGGCGGGCTGTGCACCGTCGCGCCACTGGGGTTCACCGGTGTCCTCGTCGGGCGGGTACTGCAGGGGGTGGGCTTCGGGCTCACACCTCTGGTGATCGGAGCGGCTCGCGACGTCCTGCCCGACGCGGGCGCGCGCTCCGCGATCGGCGTGCTGTCGATCGCGTCCGTCGCGTGCATCGGGCTCGGATACCCTGCCGCAGGGGCTCTTTCGCAGTACGGCGGTCCGCGAAGTGCGTACGCGGCCGGGCTGGCAGTGGTCGTCGGTACGCTCGCGTTGGCGGCGCGAAGCCTGCCCCCCGACCGCGGCGACCGTGAGCCCGTGCGGATCGACGTCGTCGGAGTCCTCCTGCTGGGAGCCGCCGTGGTCGGCCTCCTCCTACTGGCCGACAACGCCGGGTCCGGCGCTCTGCCCGTGCCGCTCGCCGTCGGCGGCGCAGTGCCGTGTGTGCTCTTGGGAGCCGCCTGGGCGCGCCGCGAGCTGCGCAGCGAGACGCCGCTGGTCGATCTGAGACACCTGACCAGTCCGTTGATGGTCACCGCATCCGGCGGTGTCCTCGCCGGAGGCCTGGCCGCGTACGCCCTGATCTCGCTGGCCAGTCGCTACGTGCAGACGTCACTCGGGTCGGGCCTCGGCGTCCACGGCGGTGCTCTGACCGCCGGCACCGTTCTCGTGTCGTTCTCGGCGACCAGCTTCGTCGCGAGCCGGTACACCGCGCGGATCCCGCGCAGATGCACCGCCGCGCTGATCCCGTTGGCCTGCGCGATCTGCGCCGCGGCGGCGGTGGCGTTCGCCTCCATGCGGTCGGGGATCTGGAGTGTCGTCACCGTCATGGCGCTCGTCGGGACCGGGGTGGGCATCCTGTTCGCCGCGGCGTCGTTGCTGATCGTCGAGAGTGTCGCCCCGGATCAGACCGCGAGCGCGATCGGCTTCAACCTCATGGCGCGCACACTCGGCGTCGCCGCGGGCAGCGCACTGTGCGGCGCCGTGCTGCAGTCCGTCGGTTCCACCGGCGGTGCGAGTTCGCTCGCGGACGGGTACACCGCCGCTGCCGTCGCCGCAGCCGTCATCGCGATGACGACCGCGGTGGCGACCGCGGTGATCGTCGGGCTGAGGCGCTCGAAACCCGATGGATGAAAACCCCTGCGATGCCGGTGGTTCCGCCGGAGCGGACGGCGACGGCCCCCTCTGCGCACCGTGTGGAACCCGGCTACGGGCCCGCGCGCGGTTCTGCGACGCCTGCGGAGTCGCCGTCGCCGGCGTGGAGATCGCGGAGTACAAGCAGGTGACGGTGATGTTCGCCGACGTCGTGCACTCGATGGAGATCGCCGCCGCGGTCGGCCCCGAGCGGTTACGCGACATCCTCGGCGGCCTCGTCGAATCGGCGACGGCGTGCGTTAGGCGATACGGCGGCACACTCGACAAGTTCACCGGCGACGGCATCATGGCGCTCTTCGGTGCGCCCCTGGCACTTGAAGATCACGCCACGAGAGCCTGCCGCGCGAGCATCGCCATCCAGGAGGAGATGGCGGCGCTCGCCGAATCGGTGTACCGGCGAGACGGCGTCGAGCTGAAGCTCCGGGTGGGACTCAGCTCCGGGCAGGTCATCGCGGGCGGAATAGCCTCGGCGGCAATAGGTTACACCGCAATCGGCGAACACGTCGGGATGGCGCAGCGGATGGAATCGGCCGCACCGCCCGGCGGGATCCTGGTCAGCACGTCGACGGCCCGTCTCGTCGAACGCTCCACCGTCCTCAGCGCCGTCCAACGGGTGCACGTCAAGGGCTTCGACCGCCCGGCGATGGCGAGACGACTGCTCGGAATGGCGCTCGAACGCGCATCCGGTCCCGGTGCGTCAACACTGGTCGGACGATCCGACGAACTCGCGCTGCTATCGCGAAGCCTCGACACGGCGGAAGGCGGACCCGGATCCGTTCTGTGCGTGGTCGGTGCGGCGGGAGCGGGTAAGAGCCGACTGGTCGCCGAGACGTCGGCGTGCGCGCGGGCGGCCGGTACCGACGTGTTCGTCAGTTCGTGCGAATCCCATGCCACAGACGTCCCGTTCGGCGTGGTCGGACGACTTCTTCGCCAGCTCTGGGGGATCGGCGGTCTCGATCAGCAAGCCGCGCGTGCGGCCTTACGCGTGCAACTGCCCTCGGCGGCGTCCGTCGACCTGCACCTGCTCGACGACCTCCTGGGCATCGGGGACACCTGCTCGACGCCGCCCGGGATCGATCCGGACGAGCGCCGCCGCCGTCTCACCGCGCTGGTGAACACGGCACAACTCGACCGGACAGTGCCCGCCGTCTTCGTGGTCGAGGACGTCCACTGGATAGACGAGGCGAGTGAGAGCATGCTCTCCGAGATCCTCGCCGAGGGACCGCGGACGTATTCGGTCGTGGTGATCACGTGCCGGCCCGAGTACCGGGGCGGTCTGAGGCACGTCGCCGGCGCCATCACCGTCGACGTGGGCCCTCTGAACGAGCGTGAGACCACCTCCCTGATCGACGAGCTGCTCGGTACCGACCCGTCGTTGGGCCCGATAGACGATCCGTGAGCGAGCGGCGGGAAACCCGTTCTTCGTGGAGGAGATCGTCCGGGAACTCGCCGAACAGCGCGTCCTCGAAGGCAACCGGGGCGACTACACGTGTTCGGTCGACATCGGCGACGTGCGGGTTCCCGCCACCCTGCAATCCACACTCGCCGCCCGGATCGACCGACTCAGCCCGACGGGTAAGCGCACACTGCGTTCGGCGGCCGTCATCGGATCACGATTCGGCGGCGACCTCCTGGGTCAGCTGAACGTCGACGTCGACGTCGACGTCGACGAGTTGATAGCGGCCGAACTCGTCGAGGTCGTGGCGCCCGGGCCGCCGCCGCTGTACTCGATTCGGCATCCCCTGGTACGCGCCGTCGCGTACGAGTCGCAGTTGAGTGCGGACCGTGCGCAGATGCACCGTCGAGTCGCGGCCGCGATCGCGGCCGGCGATCACGACAACATCGAGCAGAACGCGTCCCTCATCGCCGAACACCTGGAGAACGCCGGAGACGTCCACGATGCGTACGCGTGGCACGTGCGCGCAGCCGAGTGGGCAGCGGATCGAGACGCGGCGGCGATGCGCGTCAGCTCGGAACGGGCACGTCGGATCGCGGACGGACTACCGTCGAACGACCCACTCAAACCGGCGATGTCGATCGCGCCGCGACGAATGCTGTGCGGTATGGCCGCCCACGTGCCGATCGACACGGCGGTCGAGCGCTTCAACGAGCTGCTCCTGCTCTGCACCGCGGCGTGCGACAGGGAGTCGTTGTTCATCGGCATGGCCGGAATGTTGAAGGCCCATGTCCAACAGGGACGAATCGAGGACGGGACCCGACTCGCCGCAGCTGCCGCAGTGGCGTTCGATGCCATGGACGCCACCGGACGCGGCGGTCGCGACCATCAGCGGACACGCGAGCGCACGTGGCCCGGTCGCTGGACGAACACGGAACGGTGGACACACCGGGTGATCGACATCGCCGAGGACAGCGGAACGCCCGCCGTCGGGCGGGAGTGGTCGCTGGCCCTCGCCTTCGCGCAGCGGGCGAGCGTCCGTTACTGGCTCGGGCGGGCAGGCTGGCAGGGCGACATCGACAGGAGTCTCGAGATCGCCCGAGGCGTCGACCCGCCGTCGTTCGCCGCAGTGGTCTGCAGTGTGTACCTGCCGGCGATCGCAGCGGGGGTACTGGCCGTCGATCAACTCGCCGTTACGGAAATCGAACGCGCGGTTCGGATCTCCGAGGATTCGAGCGACACCATCGCGGTGCACGGCGCGCGCGCAACGCTGGGCGTCGCACTCGTCCATCGCCCTTCGCCGGCTGACCGCGACCGCGGGTACCGCGTGCTGTCGGAGTTGGGGGAGGACGCACTGCAGTCTGAAGCCGTGTCCTCGCGTCTCCCCATCGCCGATGCCTACCTGGCGAGAGAGCGCGGCCGCCGGGGCGGCGACGACTCGCCGATACCACGATTGCGTGCCATCGTGGAAAGGCAGATGAACGCTCACCAGGGCTTCGTCTCCTGGGCATCGCCGGCGACCGCCCTACTCGTCGAGGCGCTGCTGGTCGGCGGCGGAACGCGGGCCGAATCGCTGGAGGCCGCGGAGGCGATCGACCGACTGGCGACGCTGCCGACCGCCGATGGACACGCGGTCCGTGAACTCTGGCTGGCCCGGTCACGTGCCGAACTCGCCCGCCGAACGGGGGACGGCCTCGTGTACGGACGTCTGATGGCCGACTACCACACCGTGTCAGCGCGATTGGGGTTCGCCGGTCACGTCGAATGGTCCAGCACGACCCGGCGCGCGACCCTAGCGCACACGGTTCAGCGGCGTCGGCGCCGCCACCGGCACCCTGCTAAGGCGAGGGGCTCGACAGGCCCACGACATCGGTGATGGGCTCCGCCGCGGCGGGAAAGTACGCCGGTGCGGCCGGTGAGTCGCGACGGTGCACCATCACGCTCCGCCGGAAGGTGAGGATGGTTTCGCCGTACTGGTTGAGTCCACGGGTGAAGCACGACACGACGCCGGCGTGGGGCCGGCTGTTCGACGCGCGCACCTCCGTGATGACGCTGTCCGCGTAGAGGGTGTCGCCGACGAACAGCGGGTGCAGAAGTCGGATCTCCTCCCATCCGAGGTTGGCGACCGCGTTCTGGCTGATATCGGAGACGCTGATACCCAGGACCATGGCGACGCTCAAACCCGAGTTGACGAGCTGCCTGCCGAACTCCGCCTGACTCGAGTAGTGGTCGTTGAAGTGCAGCTGGTTGGTGTTCATCGTCAGCAGGGTGAACCACGCGTTGTCGGTGTCGGTGACGGTGCGTCCGAGCGGATGGCGGAACACGTCACCCACGGCGAAGTCCTCGAACCAGCGGCCCGACCCCGTCTTACCCAGTGCACCGTTCATCGCGTCTCCCGTCGATTTCAGTTCCACGGCGCCCCGAAGGCGCCGCCGGTGGTCAGTTCGTCGACACGACTCTCGTCGTACCCGAGTAGCTCCCGTAACACGTAGTCGGCGCTCTCGTGTCGCCGTGGCGCCCGCACGTGAGCGGTCGGCGTCTCACCGGCGCGCACCGGGCTTCCCAGGGCGCGAACCACGCCGAACTCGGGATGAGCGGTCTCGACCACGAGTCCACGTGCCTCGAGATGCGGATCGGCGAGTGCCGCCGCCACGGTTCGTATCGGCGCACACGGAACACCGTTTGCACCAAGGAGATCCACCCATTCGGTCACCGTTCGCCGCAGCAGAATCTCCTCCAGAATCGGCAGCAGCTCGGCCCGGTTGGCGTACCGGGCGGCGAAATCGCTGAAACGCGGCTCGGCGGCGAGGTCCTCGCGTTCGAGCACTCCCGCCAACTTCGACCAGAACTTCTCCTTCGCACACCCGATCACCAGCCAGCCGTCGGCGGCCTGGAACGCCTGGAAGGGCACGAGCGACGGGTGCGCCGAGTTGGCATAGCGGGCCGGCTCGTGACCCGCAGTCAGGTGCCAGGTCGCGAGATAGGTGAGCATCGACATCGCCGTGTCGTAAAGACTCACATCGCAGTCCATTCCGCGACCGTCGCGACGCGCTGCGTGAACCGCGGCGAGAATGGACGCCGTCGCGACGACTCCCGCGGAGAAGTCGACGAGCGACAATCCGGATTTGGTGGGGGGACCGTCGGGCTCACCGGTGAGTGCCATCCAGCCGGCTAGCCCCTGAAGCACGTAGTCGTATCCCGGATCCGCGGATCTCGGGCCGATCATGCCGAACCCGCTGAGCGAGCAGCACACGATCATCGGGTTGATGTGCGCGAGATGCTCGTAGCGGATCCTCAAGCGGTCGGGGAGATCGCCGCGCAGGTTGGAGAAGACCACATCGCTTACCCGAACGAGATCGTCGAAGATCTCGCGCCCGCCCGGCGTCCGGATGTCCACCGACACGCTCAGCTTGTTGCGATTGAACGTCTCGAAGAACAGGTTGTCCTCACCCTCGCGATAGGGGGGCACGTAACGCCCGACGTCGCCACCCTGGGCCGGGTCCTCGATCTTGATGACTTCGGCGCCCAGATCGGCCAGGTGGAGTGTCGCGAAGGGGCCCGCACCGTACTGCTCTACGGAGACGACGCGGAGGTCGGCCAGCACAGGTCGCACCGCACGGACTATACGAACCACCCACGTCCAATGCAAGCTTGAGTTAACAATCGTTATCATCGTGCCATTCCGAGCCAGAACAACGAACTTCCAGCTCGGCAACGCTTCTTGCCATGTCATCTGATCGGTGACATAATCCGCTATTAGCGATCACTAACTCACCGGAGGTAGTTGTGCAGGTACGTGAACGTCCGCTCCGCTCGCTCGTGTTGTCCTTCGACGAGGGCACCGACCGGGACCGGCTCAGACGGGCCTTCACACTCGGTGCGGACGCGGTCGCCTTCGATCTCGAAGATCAGGTCCCACGCGCCGAACTGCCCACTGCACGAGACAACATCAGCGCGGTGATCGACGAGTTCGGTTCCGAGACGCCGGTGTTCGTGCGGGTCAACAAGGTGGACAATCACGAGATCCTGGCCGATCTGGAGGCGATCGTCCGTCCGGGACTGCATTCCGTGCTTGTTCCGAAGGTCGAACACCCGAACGACGTCATCATCCTCGACCGCCTACTGGCGTACTTCGAGCGACGGCAGGGCCTCGATCAGGGCTCCATCCACATCACGCCGTTACTCGAAACCGCGCAGGGGGTCCGGCAGGCGTACGAAGTCGCCGCAGCCACCCCGCGCACGGCCTACATGGGCGGACTCGTATCCAAGAACGGGGATCCGGCTCTCTCGATCGGATTCCGCTGGACTCCGGGAATGGCCGAAACCACCTACATCCGGCAGAAGTGCATCATCGACGCGCGCGCTGCGGGCGTGCGTTACCCGCTCGGCGGACTGTGGAATCCGCTCGACGACGAGCAGGGACTGCGCAACTTCGCAGAGCAGACTCACCGGATCGGCTACTACGGAATGATCGTGCTTCCCATCGCCGAGCACATCGCCGTGGTCAACGAGATCTTCACTCCGACCCAGGCGGACATCGACTTCTGGTCGGGCATCGTGCCACTCGTCGAGGAGGCGCAGACGCACGTCTTCGTCAACGGGGAGATGTTCCCGCCGAACAAGGTGAAGTGGGGACGGCGCGAAATCGACTTGGCCGCGGCATTCGGCGTGGGCCCGTCCGAGGGTCTGCCGAAGTTGGAGGCTCAACACGTCGGCGCGATGGCCGACAGCATGCGATCCATTCTGGACACCTAGGCGTCGACGACGATCGCCGGACGAAAAGCACTTGACTGCAACAGAATCGAGGAGATGGCATGCAATACCCGAGGCGGGCGGCCGTCCGACGGGCGGTAGCGACGGTGCGCGATGACGTCTGAAACGCTGGAGGCCATCGAGCCCGAGGTCATTGAGGAGCTCGTGGCGCAGGTTCGGTCCTGGGTGGCCAAGGTCGTGATACCGCAGGCATCCGAATTCGAGCACCGCGACGAGTTTCCGACTCAGTGGGTCGAGCAGATGAAGTCCTTCGGTCTGTTCGGTGCACGGATTCCCCAGCAGTACGGCGGCCTGGGCCTGGACGTGCTGACCTACGCGCGCTTCGTCGAGGAGCTGTCGTACGGCTGGATGTCGCTGGCCGGCGTCCTCAACACCCACACGATCGCGGCCAATCTGATCGAGCGCTTCGGCACCGCGGAGCAACAGGGGTACTGGCTGCCCCGGATGGCGACCGGCGAGGTGCGCGCGGCGTTCTCCCTGTCGGAGCCCGAATCCGGTTCGGACGCACAGGCTCTGCGCTGTCAGGCGCTGCGCGACGGCGACGATTACGTCATCAACGGAACCAAGATGTGGGTGACCAACGGCGCCCGCGCGGGGTTGGTCGCCCTCGCCGCCCGCACTCCCGAGGGCATCACCTGCTTCCTCGTCGAGAAGGAGCCAGGCGCGGCGTTCGAGGGCATCAGCGTGAGCCGCAACATCGAGAAGTTGGGTTACAAGGGTCTCGAAACGGTCGAGATGTCCTACGTCGACCACCGGGTCGCCGCGTCGACGATTCTGGGCGGCGACGAGGGACTCGGCAAGGGAATGCAGTTCATCCTGGCCTCGCTCGAGCTCGGACGCATCAACGTGGCCGCCCGCGCGCTGGGAGTTGCGCGTGCCGCCTACGACGCCTCGATGCGGTACGTCCACGAGCGCGAAACGTTCGGCGTCCCGATTCACAAGCACCAGGCCATCCAGTTCAAGTTGGCCGACATGGCCACCAAACTCGAGGCCTCCCGGCTGCTGGTCAGGTCGGCCGCCGAGAGGTTCAACCTCGGAGAGCGTGCCGATGTCGAAGCGGGCATGGCCAAGCTGTTCGCGTCCGAAACCGCGTTCGAGCTGGCGACCGAGGCGATGCGAATCCACGGTGGCTACGGCTACACCAAGGACTTTCCCGTCGAGCGCTACCTGCGCGACGCTCCACTGATGATCATCGGCGAGGGAACCAACGAGATCCAGCGGATCGTGATCGCGCGCGGGCTCCTTCGACGCTGGAAGTCCGATCATTGAGCCGAACTCACGCTGAGTGAACACTGTGAACAAAAACGGAACAATGCCCCCGTTTAGAGGTATTCTTGCGCTCAACTCGCGGACAACGAAGTCCGAAGGAAAGGAACAACGTGACTAGTGCTCCTGCGGCCCCCGGTGCTCGAGTCGTCTCGATCCACGATGACGCCGGATGGGTCGGTGACGGCGGAATACTTTTCAACGCACTGTTCTTCGGGCGCCGCGGTGAGGCCGACTCGCCGGTCGCGATCTTCCTCAAAGCCGACCGCGATGTGGCGGACCGCATCGCCGGCGAACGAGTGCACGACACTCCGGTGATGCTGACCGTCGTCGACGGGTCGGCCGAGATCGACGGCAGGTGGTTCCTGCCCGGTGAGATGCAGATCGTCGAGGCCGGGGTGCCCCACGGCGATCTCGTCGTCGGACCCGAGGGCGTGACCCTACTGCTGCTGTTCGCGAAGCGATCGGGGCTACCGCCCCGGTTCACCGACTCCGCCGACGCGCAGCGGTTCGAGGACCTGCGGGGTTCCGTGGCGGCCGCGGCATCGGGCCTCAGCGAGGATCCCTTCACGCTGCTTCCGGCACGCCCGACGCACAGGGGCCGGCGCGGCATCAAGGTTCACGACAGTGCCGACGCCGACGCCCGGATGTCGGAGGGACGCACCGGCGGCGCGGTTCCGAAGGGCATGATGCGCACGTCGCTGCACGACGAGGCGCTTCCATGGGGTCCGCCGGTGCTGAACGCGCGCACCGCTTTCATCGTGCTGGGCAGTGTCGAGGATCCCACGGCGCCCACCGTGGGTGTTCTGAACGTCTCGCCCGGACCCGGCGACCGACTCCGCGGACGACACATCCACCACGCCGACGCGATCAACCTGGTGCTTGAAGGCGCGATGTACATGGACGGAACGTGGCTTCGGCCCGGAGAGTCGAAGATCGTCGACGCCGAATTCGAGTACGGCGACGCGCTGACCGGGCCGGACGGTGTCCGGTTCCTGGAGATCTGGTCTTCTCAGGACGGCGCCGAGCCGGTGTTCGCCGATGAGAAGGATCACGCCTACTTCGAGGCCGTGAAGGCGCGCGGGCATCTGCAGAACCGGCGGAGCCTGTCGTGATCCGCGTCCTCGTCACGCGCAGGACGCGCGGCGACGTACGTCCGACGCCGTGCCGGCAGTCCGATGAACCGCATGCGAGTTCCGTTTCAGCCCAGCCCATTCGGTGATCAAGGAGGAATAGAGATGGCCAGCCCACGGGTCGCGGACCGCGAACAGGCGAATGTGATGATCCTTCCGGGCGAGGGGTACCACCAGTGCTGGTACCCGGTCGCGCTGTCGGAGGAGATTCCGACCGGCAGGCCGATCGGCATGGAGTTCTGTGACGATCGCATCGTGTTGTTCCGCGGCGACGACGGAATCGTCCGGACCGCCATTCCGTACTGCAAGCACATGGGATCCGATCTCAGCAGTGGCGCGGTGGTGGGTAACGAACTGCGATGCGCCTTCCACCACTGGCACTACGGGCCGGACGGACGGTGCTCCAACATCCCGTCCGGGGACCGGATCCCCAGCAACGCCAACCTCACCATGTTGCCCACCGAGGAATCACGGGGGCTGGTGTGGGTCTTCCTCGGTACGACGCCGTTGTATCCGGTACCGGAGCTCGTGGAATGGGACCCGGAGACCATCACCACCCGAACGCTCGAAGTTCCGTTCGACGAGCCGCTCAAAGTGGACCCGTGGATCTTCGCGTCGAACGCCTTCGACTACCAGCACCTGCGCGTGCTGCACTCGTCGCCGATCGATGCCGACGCCGCGTCGTTCGTGGTGAACGAGCACTCGATCGACAGCGCCTTCAAGATGAGCAATCCGCACGGCGGAGAACTCGACTGGAATCTGCAGATGTTCGGCACCAACAGCCTGATTTCGCACGGCAAGCGCGAGGGTCAGCTCACCCAGCACATCGGTGCGGGCGCGCCGCTGGGCGGCAAGGGTACGAAGTTCTACCTGATTCTGACCACTGCCGCCGCGGGAGTCGACGGACGGACCGAAGGTGACGTCGAGGCCGACTTCGAGGTGCTCGCCAAGATGCACTTCCAGCTCTTCAACGAGGACCTACCGGTGCTGAACTCGCTGCGACCCGGCGCCAATATGTTCGTCCGGTCGGATCGCACACTCGCGCAGTACCTGCGCTATGCGCGCGGGTATCCACGGACAACGTTGCGGGAGCTCGAGTTTCAGAACGGATGAGATCGGTGCCGGCGAGTGACGGAACCGAACGAAGGGAAGGCAATTCAATGACGATCACCGAACGCGATATGGCGCGCACGTTGCACATGGCTTCGGACGACCTCCCGTGGGTGCCCGTGGGGCCGGAAGCGGAACTGCGCATCATCCACGCCCGTCCCGACGAGGACTTCGTCGCCACCCAGTTGCGCGCCCAGCCGGGCGCCGAACAGGGGCTGCATCGTCACCTGGCACCGGTTTTCGGCTTCACGTCTCGCGGCGCATGGGGCCACGACCGCACCTACGAGTACCGACCTGGTACCTACGTCTACGAGACGCCGGGTGTCGTGCACAAATTCCTGAACGGTCCTGAGGTGTCCGAGGTCTTCTTCATCAACCACGGCGTGATCGAATTCGTCGACGCGACGGGCACTGAAGTGATCCGCTCACTCACACTGGCGCAGATGGCGGAGCACTACCTGGCTGGCTGCGAAGAGGCGGGGCTGCCGCGGCCCAACGTCCTCTTCTAGCGGAACGATGCGGACGACCCCGTCGGCGGCATCGTATCTGTTCGTACCGGCTGACCGTCCTGAGCGGGTGCTCAAGGCGGCGGCGAGCGGGGCCGACGAGGTGATCGTCGATCTCGAGGACGGAGTGTCGGAGGAACGCAAAGGGCCGGCGCGGTCGATTCTGAAGCGTCTGAGTCCCTGTCGACCACTGACGGTGAGGGTCAACAACTCGGCGGAGCACACGCTCGAGTCGGATCTGTCGCTGATCCGGAATCTCGAGTGGGTTAGCGGTGTTGTGCTTCCGAAAGCCGAAGAACCACAACAGATACCGTTGATCAAGGCGATGTTGGGCGCGCGGGTGTCCGTTGTCGCCCTCATCGAATCCGCCCGCGGCCTGCGGATGCGTGACGATATCGCCAGCGCGTCACCGAGCAACCTCGCGTTGGGGCCGGCGGACCTCGCCGCCGAACTCGGTGTCGAGATCACCGAACACTTCCTGGCCGCGCCGCGTTCGGCGCTCGCCTTCGCGAGCGCCGAAGCGGGACTGCCGGGGCCCATCGACGGGCCGTCGCTCGCGATCTCCGATTACGACGCGCTGGTCGGCGACTGCGTCGCAGCCAAGCGGCTGGGAATGGCGGCGAAGATGTGCATTCACCCGCGTCAGCTCGGCGTGGTCCACGAGTTCTTCCGTCCTACGGCGACGGAGATCCGGTGGGCCGAGAGCGTCGTGAACGCGGCACTGCATCACCGCGGAGCGTTCAGCATGAACGGGCAGTTGGTGGACGCGCCGGTCGTCGCACGGGCGGAGAGACTGATCGCACGGGTGCGGCACGCGACGACTCCGGCGGCAACGACTCCCGCTCGGACGTGACGCCGTCCGGGCGGGGTCACCGTTCGAATCGTGGGTTGTCGTTTCGATCCGTGCGAACCAGCACCGGCGTGGGAGGCATGCGTTGACATCGGGAGTGCTCATCCGGCGCGTCGCGGGATCGATCAACGACGTCGACGCGGCGCTGGCACAGGCGCGGTCCGCACACGAGCAGGGTGCGCGTCGCGTCTGGTTCGGTCAACAGTTCGATCTCGACGCGATCACCCTGGCCGGCGTCGTGGCCACCGCCTTACCGGAGCTGCAGGTCGGGACCGCGGCGGTGTCGATCAACCCCCGTCATCCCCTCGTCGTCGCGGCATCGGCGCAAACCGTGATGGCGGCGTCGCACGGAAAGTTCAGTCTCGGAATAGGATTGGCCGGCCACAGCCTCGAACGGCGAACGTTCGGACTGACTCCTCGCAAGCCGATCGGGAGGCTGCGGGAGTACCTGCGGGTGCTGAACGCGGTCTTCCACTCGGGAGGCGTCGACTTCGCGGGGGACCACGTCACCGCACGCCGGCTGCCCGGCGGCGAGTACTCGGCGGCCGTCGCCGGCGGGGGAGCGGTGCCTGTGTACGTCGCGGCGATGGGTGAGCAATCACTGGCCGCCGCCGGTGAACTCGCCGACGGCGTGATCACCTTTCTGGCCGGACCGCGGACGATCGCCACCTTCATCAGGCCGACTCTCGACCGAGCGGCCGGCCGAGCCGGACGACCGTCGCCGAGGATCGTGGCGATCGTGCCCGTCGTGCTCAGCGACGACGTCGCCGGCGGACGTGAATCCGCACGACGGGGGCTGGGCGACTACGACAAGGTGGAGTCGTACCGCGAGGTGATCGGTCGGGAGGGGTGTTCGAGCGCCTCTGACATCGCCGTGATCGGCGACCAGGACGGCGCGCTCGTCGATCTCGGGCGATATCGCGACGCCGGTGCGACCGACCTGATCCTCTACCCGCTGGAGACCGACGGCGCCGCCCTGCGCGCCGTCCACCGTCTCGCGGGTGCCGGCTGACGACCGGCTCCCGCGGTGCGGACTCGCCGCGCTACGCGGTCCGCGGTTGCAGCCCGGCGGAGTCGATCGCCGAGACCGCACACGCCTCGTCGTTGTCCGAGCTGTCCCCGCTGATGCCGATCGACCCGAGCAGGACGTCGTCGCCGTAGATCAAGACGCCTCCGGGCACGGGCACCAGCCGGCCTTCGGCGAGCGTGTTCACGGCGCTGATGAAGTACTGCTGCTCCTGGGCTCGTTCGTAGAGCGCCCTGGATCCGACGCCCATCGCGAGAGACCCGTACGCCTTTCCGTGGGCGATCCGGTCCCGCATCAGGCTGACGCCGTCCTGAGAAGCCGCCGCCTTCACGCAGGCCCTGGAGTCGAGTACGACCACGGAGATGGGGTTGAGCCGGGCTTCGGCGGCGTTGGCGAGCGCCGCGCTCACCAGTTCTCCGGCCAACGTCAATGTGAGTGTGCGCTCTGGAATGGGACATCCTAGGTTTCGTCGCGTTGATGGGTGTGAGACGACCGTGGCGAGCGGAGCGGTGCTCCACTCGCCACCTTGGGCGGGCGCCGAGGAACGGCCGTGGGATCAGTCGAAGACGATGATGCCGCGGATGTTCTTGCCGTCCTTCATATCTCGATACCCCTGGTTGATGTCGCCGAGCTTGTACCGGTTGGTGATCATGCTCTCGAGGTCGAGTTGCCCCCGCTTGTAGAGGCCCAGCAGGTGGGGGATGTCGAAGTTGGTATTCGACGATCCGAACAACGCGCCGACGATCTGCTTCTCCATCATGGTGAGCTCCGCCAGGCTCAACGAGACGGTGGTCTCGGACATCGGATGCATGTTCGTGATCACGCATCGACCCCGCTTGCCCAGCAGCGCCATGACCGAGGCCATCAGGTCCCCGCGACCGATTCCGATCGAGCAGACGACCTTGTCGCACATCTGGCCCCACGTCTCCTCGCGGATCGCCTCGATGGATTCCTCGATTGACGAGTAGACGTGCGTAGCACCGAATTTCGGAGCCAGATCGCGCTTGAGCTGGACGGGGTCGATCGCGATGATACGACCGGCTCCCGCTGCTCGCGCGCCTTGCAGGGCGGCCGCGCCGATACCGCCGATGCCGATCACCGCAACGGTCTCACCCGGCTGCACCTCTGCCGCGTACACCGATGAGCCCCACCCGGTCGAAACCCCGCAACTCACCAGGGCGGCGAGTTCGAGCGGGATGTCCTTGTCGATCTTGATGCACGAGAGTTCGTTCACAACACTGTATTTGGCGAAGGTGCCGAGACATACCATCGTGGGGACATCCTGGCCCCGCGCGTGGTGGCGCGCCGTACCGTCCATCTGCAGTCCGTGCGCGATGTTGGCGCCGTTGTCACACAGGTTGGAGTGCCCCTTGACGCACGACGTGCAGTGTCCACACGACGGGATGAAACCCATGACGACGTGGTCTCCCGGCGCGACCCGCGTCACCCCGGCGCCGACCTCGACGACCACGCCGGCCCCCTCGTGTCCGCCGAGGATCGGGTACAGCCCGCCCTGGTCACCCGTGACGAGATGGTCGTCGGAGTGACAGAGTCCCGACGCGGCGAACTCCACGAGCACCTCACCGGCTTTGGGCGGATCCAGGTCGATGGACTCGACACTCCACTCCTCGTTCTGTCCCCAGACGATCGCGGCGTCGGTCTTCAGGCCCGCGGCCCAGCCGGTCGCCGACTGAACGGTCACGTGCGGTGCGGAGATGCTCTTGAGCTCCGTGTAGGCGTCGATCCCCTCACGGCCGAGTTCGCGCCCGAGTCCCGAGTTCTTGAAACCGCCGAACGGGGCCACGAAGTCGGGCATGTACTGGTTAACGCCGTAGGTACCGGCGCGGACCCGGCGCGCGATCGACATCCCCTGGTCGATATCGGCGGTCCACACCGACCCACCCAGCCCGTAGTCGCTGTCGTTGGCCAGCGCCACCGCGTGGTCGACGGTGTCGAACGGGATCACGGTGAGCACCGGGCCGAAGATCTCCTCCCGTGCGATCCGCATGTCGTTCGACGCGTCGGCGAAAACCGTTGGGCGGATGTACCATCCGCGCTTCTGCCCCTCGGGACGTCCGTTGCCGCCGACGACGACGCGGGCACCCTCCTCCTGCCCCAGCGTGATGTACTTCTGGACGCGTCGGTGCTGGCGTTCGGTCGCCAGGGGTCCGACCTCGGTAGCGGGATCGGCCGGATCTCCGACAGTCAGGCCGTCGACCATGGCCGCCAGGGCGTCCACTACCTCGTCGTAGCGTTCGCGACTGGCGAGGATGCGGGTCTGCGCTGCGCACGCCTGACCGTTGTTGGCGAGTGAGGCAAGCTTCAGGCCCTCCATCGTCGTCGCGAGGTCCGCGTCGTCGAGGATGATCGCCGCCGATTTGCCGCCGAGTTCGAGGCTCACGCGCTTGAGTCGCTTACCGCATGCGGCGGCGACCTTCCGGCCCGCCGCCGTCGATCCGGTGAAGGAGACCTTGTCGACTCCCGCGTGACGGACCAGGTGATCGCCGGCGTCGGCCCCACCGGGCAGGATGTTCACGACACCGGGCGGCACCCCGGCCTCTTCGAGGATCTCGGCGAGGATGTAGGCGTCGAGGGGCGCCTCCGGCGAGGGCTTCATAACGACGGTGCAGCCGGCCAACAGCGACGGGGCCAGCTTGGCCATCGCGAGGTACTGCGGCGCGTTCCACGGCACGATCGCCGCGACGACTCCGACCGCTTCGCGACGCACCAGGACATCGGATCCGAAGGCGCCGCTGCGGATCTCCTCGAACGGGTACGCCTTGCCGATGTCGATGAACGTGTTGAGCATCATCCAGGCACCCCCCGCCTGCGCGGCGTTGGCGAAGGAGATGGGCGAGCCCACCTGTGACGTGATCGCCTCGGCGATCTCCGGCACCCTCGGCGCGTAGGCGGCGGCGATGCGTTCGACCACGGCCAGGCGCTCGGCGAGCGGGGTGGAACTCCAGTCGTCGAAGGCCGATCGTGCCGCGGTGACCGCCGCGTCGATGTCATCGGACGTGGCGGCGGGGACCACGGCGATCTTCTGCTCCGTATGCGGGGAGACCACGCGAATCCGTTCGGACGACGAGGGCCTGGCCCATCGGCCTCCGATGTAGAAAGCGCTCCGGTCTGCCATGAGTACTCCTTCGTTGACTGAGCGTTAAGCGTCGTTAATGACGTTTCACTGCTGAGATACGCGTCACTTTAAGCGATATCTGTGACCAATGATAGCTTTCAGTTAACGTTGGTTTGCAACGGCGCTCCATCCGAATCGCCTCGCCTCCGGCCCCGCGGAGGGTGGCCGTCTTCAGGACGCCGACGTAGAAGTCCAGAACTGGAGGTTCGACGAGTGAGCGGGTTGACCGACACGCGGACGCTGCGCGTACGCACAATGAGCTGGGAGGCCGACGGAGTCCTGTCCCTCGTCCTGGCGGGCGACGACGGTGGTGATCTGCCCGAGTTCCTCTGCGGCGCACACCTCGACGTGCACCTGGGGGACGGTCTCATTCGCCAGTACTCCCTCTGCGGCGATCCGTCGACGAGGGACCGGTGGACCATCGCCGTACTCCTGGAGCCGACGAGCCGCGGTGGATCGAGGTTCGTGCACGAGGTGCTCCGCCCTGGCATGGAGCTCTCCGTCGCGGGTCCTCGCAACAACTTCCCGTTGGTGGACAGCGCGCGTTACCTGTTCATCGCCGGCGGCATCGGAATCACGCCGATCCTGCCGATGGTGCGCGCCGCAGCTGCGGCGGACAAGGACTGGACGCTGCTCTACGGCGGACGCCGGCGCTCGTCGATGGCGTTCCTCGCAGAACTGGCCGGCTTGGGACCCCGAGTGCGGGTCCGTCCCGAGGACGAGTACGGACTTCTCGACCCGCAGGGCGAGATCGAGTCACTCCCCGCCGACACCGCGGTGTACTGCTGCGGGCCGGAACCGTTGATCTCCGCGGTGGAGAGCGTCTGCGCCTCCCTCGGGCGCGATGATCCGCACGTCGAGCGTTTCGGGGCCCGTGCACGTCTCGCCGCCCCGGACGAGCGCGAGAGCGGTGAGTTCGTGGTCGTGCTCGCAGGCTCCGGCCGGCGGGTACGCATACCCGCGGGCAGGAAGATCACCGACGTACTGGAGGAATCCGGCATAGAGGTGGCGACGTCGTGCACCGAGGGATTCTGTGGGACCTGCGAGACCGAGGTGATCCGCGGTGTGCCCGACCATCGGGACGATTACCTGTCCGAGCGGGATCGCGCATCCAACAAGTCGATCATGATCTGCGTCAGCAGAAGCAGGTCACCGGAGATCGAGCTGAACCTCTGAGCAGTCCGACTCCCGGTCGCATCGCTCGCCCGGCTGCCGCGGCCGCGAGCGATCAAACATCAGAGATAACAATCGTTTACTTGGTCTATGACCTGTCGATGTGCAATGAAAAACCATTTCAATAGGTATTTGTCTGACTGGCTTGACCTTCTAAGTGAGGTGCAGTTAACTTCATGGCATGAGTACAGACAACGATCGCACGCCGGAACCCTCATGGGTGATCGTCGACACCGATTCACACATCACCGAACCGCCTGACGTGTGGACCTCGCGCGTCTCACAGAAGATCGTTGACGTGGTGCCGCGCGTCGGAGTGCACCCGAAGACCGGCCGCAGGCATTGGCGGGTCGGCGACGTCTGGTACTGGCCCGTCGCTGGCGGCGGGACGAGCCAGGCCGGCTGGCACGAGTTTCTGCCGTCGAGTCCGTGGGAGTATGACGAGATCGATCCGGCTGCGTTCCGTGCGGAGGACCGGCTGAAGCGGCTCGACGAATACGGTGTCGACATTCAATTCGTGTATCCCAACATCATCGGTTTCGTCTCGTCCGCGCTCATGCCGCTCGGGACCGACATCGCGAACGAGTGCGTGCGCGCGTGGAACGACTTCATCTGGGAGTGGTGCTCCGCCGACCACCGCCGGCTGCAGTCGCTGGCGATGCTGCCCTTCTGGGACATCGACGCGTCCGTCACCGAGATGCGGCGTTGCGTCGAAATGGGCTTCAAGGGGGTGCTGTTCGCGAACAAGTTCGAGCGAATCGGCCTGCCGGCCTTCACGTCCACCCACTGGGATCGCGTGTACGCCGCGGCGCAGGACTTCGACGTGCCGATCAACTACCACCTGGGGTTCGAGGCCATGGAGGACCGGATGGCGGAGGACACGGGCGCGCGGGCGAAGATCCGCGAGGGTTCGGCCGAAGAGGCCGTGCAGTACATCGTCGGCGGCATCGACGCCTTCATGACGCAGCCCGGAGTGATCGGACGTCTGCTGACCAGTGGCCTCTGCGAACGATTCCCCCACCTGAAGTTCGTGAGCGTCGAGACCGGGTTCGGGCAGTTCCCGTTCTACCTCGAGATGCTCGACTGGTACTGGAAGCAGTACAACGGCAGCAAGCTTCTACCTCTGCTGCCCAGTGAGTACTTCCGACGCCAGTGCTACGCCTCCTACTGGTTCGAACAGTCGACGTTGGACAAGCTGCCGCTCTACCCGGATAACTTCATGTTCTCCACCGACTTCCCACACGGCACGAGCCTGTCACCGGGCCCCTGCGGCGGCACCACGCTGACTCCGGCCGAGTTCGCAGCCCAGGGGCACGGCGCACTCGATCCGCTGCTCCGGACCAAGGCGCTCTCCGGTAACGCCGCGGCGGTCTACAAGCTGGATGTCTCGACGCCCGCGATGAGCTGACGCGACTGCGCAGCCCGGTTGGGGCGAGGGGGAGGGCTGCCGGCGTGGGCCAACACCCGCGCCGGCAGCGCGCCGCTGCGGGAGCGACGACCTGTGCGAGGCTGTCGGAATCGGCCTGCAGACGGCTGTGGCCCGCGACAGCTGCTGGTAAGCCCTTTCAGTCGCAGCTGGATGAAATCAACAGTCCTCGCACACATCGGCATTCGGCTGATTGCGAGTTTTCGGCTCAACCGGGAAGTCAAGACTGCAAACGGGCTCTTCGACTGCGTTCGGTCCGTTCGTACCGAGTGGCCCGTCGTCGCCCGTAGAGACGTACTGACCATCGAAAACATGAAGGAATGTGTCCGGATGTGGCCGGTTCCTGTAGTGCTTGGGTTCATTCAAATACAAGACGCGGTTGTCCTCGTCAAGTCCTATCACGGTCGCCATCACCGTGTCCTTCGGAAATCCGACCATGGCAGCCGGTGTTCCCCCGACATCCACGATCTTCAGCGCTCGAGCCGCAGAAAGGGCACGGTCGTACAGGATCTCGAAATGTAATGGCAAGTCGAGCTTTCGCGCAAGCTCGGTCGATCTGGTGACAGGCTGATTGGATACGAACTTCACTCTGACGTTGGCTGACGCCAGCCGATCAGCACGTGCACGAATCTCTTTCAACTGTCCCATGCACAGCGTGCACCAATTCGCTCGAAAAAAGACTATGAGAGTCTTGCTGTCGACGAATGACTCAGAAGTGATCTGCTCGCCGTCGAGTGATTCGAACGTGAGCTCCGGAAGCCTGCTGCCCGCCTTCAAATCGGGGTTGACCATCCGATCGTAATTACCGTACAGCCAGGTGTACCAGAAGATTATCGCGAAGCCGGCCACCGCGAGGGCAAGCGGCCAATACGTCGTTCGCGAATGCACGTTCGGTGAGAGGAATGTGGAGAACGCCGCGACGATCAACCCGATAAGCGAAGGGATCTGTGCCCAGTATATGCGAGCTGAGGTACGCCTAGTTGCCGGCAGGAACACGCTTAACACGGTGTATACAAAGAACGCGCCGGCGGCGATGGACGTTCCCACCCAAGTCAGCTCCCAGCCCGACATCACGGCTTGGAAGATCGAAAGCCCAAATATGAGGGTATTTAGTACGCCCAACGGGACCAGTATCGTCTGATTGATTCGCATGTTGCCACTTCCTGACATCTGGGTGGAAGTTTGCGCCGGGCCCGGCATCGTTGTGCCAACCCCGGCCATCCGGAGCTGCATCGCAGTGTGTCTAACGCACCACACCATGTTTTGTCAACCGTCGTTCACTTTCTCTGATCGGCGTTGCCCCCGTTTGGCACGTACTGCGTCGAAGCATGTGATCACCGTAAAAGCTGCGATTCACACGACTCGAAACCGCATTGTGCTCGCCGACTCCCACCACGTATCGGCAACCATAGTTAACCACTATTAAAATTTTGTACGCGGTGGTTTACTGGTCGGACGGGAGATGATGGCGCGGAAGACTATGGAGGTGCCCGATTGCTGACCAAGGCGTTTGTCGAGGTTCACGGTGCGCAAATGGCGTATACCGACGTCGGCGATGGCGACCCGCTGCTTCTGCTTCACGGAAACCCGATGCACGGTTTCCTTTGGCACGCATTGGTACCGCATATCGAGACGCTCGGCAGGATAGTCATTCCCGACCTCATAGGGATGGGCGACTCGGAACGACTCACGGCCGAAGACCCCCACCGATATAGCTTTTCGACTCACCGCCGTTATCTGGACGCCTTCCTCGAGGCCGTCGGTGTGAGCGATCGGGTCGTCGTTGTGTGCCACGACTGGGGAGGTGCTCTCGGCTTCGATTGGGCGCGGCGACACAGCACGAAGGTCAAAGGCATTGTGTATTTCGAGACCCACGTCAACACATCCAATGTCGCTGCAACTCCTGGTCTTCCGGAGTTCGTACGATTCCTGCGCTCGGCTGACGGTGAGGAGTCGGTGCTTCACGGCGATGTGTTGTTCGATTTCTTCTTGTCCTCCAGGGGATTCGGCGTACCCCTCGACCGCGCTACGAAGGCGGAGATCCTGAGGCCGTGGACCGAACCCGGAGAGAATCGCCGAGCGATGCTAAGCTGGATCCAGCAAGCGCCCATCGATGGCGAGCCCGCCGACGTCTACGATGCAATCAATTCGTACACCAGCTGGCTTCGCGCATCCCCGGTGCCCAAGTTACTCATCACAGCCTCAGATGGTTTCGTTGCAGGGAGTCTGCTTGATGAGTGCAGGCAGTGGCCGGAACAGACGGAGGCACACGTACGCGGTGCGCATTTCGTCCAGATCGACTCGCCGGCCGATGTCGGACGAAGCATTCGTCATTGGCATCGGAGACTAGACCGAATGTGACGAGGCCGTGAAGCTACGCGATTAGCTCTCGAGTTCGGGAACACCGTCAGTCTGAAATGCCCTGGTTTTCCCGGAGGCTCGGGCTATTGGATTTCGACCAGGGTTTGGTCGTTCCGTGATGCATCGTAGAACGCGGCTTCGAACTCGATCGGCGGAACGTCGTTGAGATAGCCGTGAAGGCGGCTGGTGTTGTGCCAGTACACCCAGCCCAGGGTGGCCAGCTCGACGTCCTCGACGGTCTTCCGCGGCCCGGTGCGGGCCGGCCCGTAGATCAATTCGGCCTTGTAGTAGCCGTTCACCGTTTCGGCCAACGCGTTATCGAAGCTGTCCCCGACGGTCCCAATTGTGGGGGTTGCGCCGATCTCGGCGAGACGTTCACCGTAGCGGATGGAAGTGAACTGCGACCCGGAATCGGAGTGACATACCAAGTCCGGCAACATGTTTCCTCGTGACCAACGGGCCATCTCGATCGCGTCGAGGACCATAGCGGTGCGCGTGTGCGAAGCGACCCGCCACCCGACAATCATCCGTGAGTAGGCATCGACGATGAAACAGACATAGGCCACCCCGGCCCAGGTCGGAACGTAAGTCAGGTCGGTGACCCAGAGTTCGTTGGGGGCGGTCGCGGTGAACTTGCGTTTGACCAGATCGGGGTGCCGGGTCGCGCCTGGATCGGCCTTTGTGGTGCGGACCTGTTTGCCGCGTCGCGCCCCGCAGATGCCGGTGGCCCGCATCAGGCGCCCGACCTGATCGCGGCCCACGTCGTGACCGGCCCTGCGGGCAGCTTTCCACAGCTTGCGTCCGTCCCGAAGAAACTGGCCGCCCGCTTCAGTATTTCATTGGCGCGCTTAAGTTCTCGCATCTCCTGCTCAAGTTCTTTGACTTTCTGGGACTCCGACGTCGTCACCCCTGGAGCATGCCCGTCATCGATATCGGCCTGGCGCACCCAGGACCGCACCGACTCCACCCCGTAGCCCAGCTGGCGGGCCACCCGTGAGACCGTGCCCTGCTCGGTACCCAACTCGGTGCGCAGCGCGCGGACCATGCGCACCCGGCGGCCTTCTCCTCGGGGCTGTACCTGCGACTGGTCGGCTTCTTTCCCGATGACGGTTCCGTGGGCATACCTGCATCCTCGTTTCCAAGGTCAGGAGCCTCCGGGATTTCCAGGGCGTTTCAGTCAACGGCTTCGAAGACGGCCGCAAGACCCTGCCCGCCACCGATGCACATCGTTTCGAGTCCGTACCGCGAGCCTCGGCGTCGCATCTCGCGGGCGAGCGTCGCGAGCATGCGTCCGCCTGTCGCGCCGACGGGATGCCCCAGCGAGATTCCTGAACCACGCACGTTGGTGCGCTGCCGGTCGGAATCGGTGAAGGCCCATTCCCGCATCACCGCGAGCGCCTGGGCCGCGAAAGCCTCGTTGAGTTCGATGAGGTCGATGTCAGCGAGCGTGAGTTCGAGCTTGCCCAACACTGTCGCGGTGGCCGGAACGGGTCCGATGCCCATCGTCCTCGGGGGGACCCCCGCCGCAGCCCAGCCGGCCAGCCGCACCAGGGGTGTCAAACCGAGCTCATCGGCCCGATCCGGTGTGGTGACCACGCACATGGACGCCGCGTCGTTGATCCCGCTCGAATTTCCCGCGGTGACAGTCGATTCCGGGTCCTGATCCAGGCACACCGGCTTCAACCCGCTCAGGGACTCGATAGATGTCGAGGCCCTTGGGTGTTCGTCGGTGTCGATGAGCCAGTCGCCGTCACGAGCGGGCACCCGAACGGGAATTATCTCATCCTTGAGCACCCCCTCTTCCTGTGCGGCGACTGCCCGACGATGCGACTCCAATGCCAGTTCGTCCTGTTCGAGCCGCGTTATCGCATACTCGCGGCGCAGGTTCTCGGCGGTTTCGAGCATGCCGCCCGGCACCGGGTAGAACGTTCCGCCTGACGTCGTTCGCGACCGGATGAGACCGTCGTGAAGCCGCACACCGCCGCGAGCCCCGCCCCATCTCATGTCGGTCGAGTAGAAGGCGACGTTGCTCATGCTCTCGACACCCCCGGCGATCACCAAGCGGTTGTTGCCGCTTTGCACTTGCATACACGCCTGAATCACGGCCTGCAGCCCCGAACCGCAGCGGCGGTCGACTTGCATGCCGGGAACGGTGACGGGCAGACCCGCATCGAGTGCGACCAATCGTCCGATGGCCGGCGCCTCGCTGTTCGGGTAGCACTGTCCGAGGACGACATCGTCCACCGAGTCAACCGGAAGGGCGGTGCGGTCGAGCAATCCTTTGAGCGCCGCCACCGCGAGTTCGACGGCGGTCAGCGGCTTGAACATGCCGCCGTAGCCGCCGATCGGCGTGCGTACGGGTTCGCAGATCACGGCATCGGGCATGGACTCCCACACTTTCTTCTGGTTTCAGGACGAGTGCTCACATGAACCTGCCGCCGCCGACGTCAACTACCGCACCGGTCACGTAGGACGACAAGTCCGACGCGAGGAAGAGCGCGACGTCGCCCACCTCGTGCGGTTCGCCGGCGCGCCCGAGCGGGATGTCCGCGACCTTCTGGGCCCAGATCTCCTCCGGCAGCGCCTTGGTCATCGCGGTTCTTATCAGGCCGGGCGCGATAGCGTTCACCCGAACCCTGTGTCGCGCCAGTTCCTTGGCGGCTGCCTTGGTCATGCCCACGATGCCCGCTTTTGCCGCCGAGTAGTTGGTCTGCCCCAGGCCACCGACCTTCCCCGAGAGTGAGGACATGTTCACGATCGAACCGCGACGCTGCTCACGCAGGATCGGAGCCGCGGCACGTATTCCGTTCCACGTGCCCTTCAGGTGTACGGCTATCACCTGGTCGAACTGATCCTCGGTCATCTTGCGAACGGTCGCGTCGCGGGTGATCCCGGCGTTGTTCACCACAACGTCGAGCCGACCGAAGTGCGTCGTCGCGTTCACCACGAGTGCTTCGAAGTCGGCGCCGACGGTGACGTCGCATCGAGCGGCGATCGCGGTGTCACGACCTCCGAGCGCATTGGCTGCAGCAACCACCCCGTCGAGATCGACGTCTGCGAGCACCACCCGGCAGCCGTGTGCGACGAACCGTTCGGCGATCGCGAGCCCGAGGCCCTGCGACGCTCCGGTGACGACGGCGACCCTGTCGGCGAGAAGAGACACCTGTTGCCATCCGTTCTCCAGTCCGTCTTCCGACGGCGGTCCTCGACGTGGAATCGTGTCCGAGCCCAACTGACTTCATCACGATCCCCTTGTGAACTGACGTTAACACACGGCTCACGCGGCGACCATATCGACGCCGCCGACGGCGGTGGAGGAATTCGCCCGCACCCGACCCGCGCGGGCGGGGGCCGCTCGGCGGGACCGCATCGACGTTCCCGTGCGGAGCGGAAACGGGCACCGAGAGCGTGCCTGAACTGCTGCGACGCGGCCCTGTACTAGAGTGATCTTCTGTTCACCACCGAGCTACTCGCACGCTCGGTGGCGCGCGCACGAGGTGCCGCACTGAGTACGTGGGCCCGATCGGCGGGCCCGGATCGACAGGCAGGAGACGGGTGTGGCCGACGCAGTCGTGCAGGGCCAACCGATCACCCGGCGTCAGGAGTTGCTGGGGATCGCCGGAGAGTTGTTCGCGCTCCGCGGATTCGCGGGTACGGGTGTGGACGAGATCGGCGAGGCGGCCGGAATCACGGGCCCGGCTCTCTACCGCCACTTCGCCAACAAACAGGCAGTTCTCGATGCCCTCGTCATCGAGGGCATGCAGCGACTGCTCCAGACGGCCCAGGGCGTCGCCGATCCGGAGGGTGACGCGAGCGCGTGGCTGGACGCCTTGATCGAGGTACGACTCGATTTCGCGTTCGGACCCGATCGCTACGCATTCGTCATCCACCGCAACGAGTACGACAGCATCTCGCGCACAGCCCTCCGCAAGGTCGCCAAGGCGGAGGAGACGTACCTTTCGGATTGGCTTCGCGTAGTCGCGGAACTACGGCCGGGTGTGCCGACCGCCGTCCTCCGCCGAGCGATCCACGCGGCCCACGTGTTCATCGGTTACATCGCGCTCGAGGACAGCATCGACGACGTGGGCGAGGTGCGCGAGCACATCACGGCAATGGCCCGCGCGGCGCTGTTCGCTTAGCCGCCCACTCGCGTTCCGGAGCGGTCGGCACTCCCGGATCCGGGGTGTCGGTCCCGACGTGCAGGGTTTCGCCGTTCGTCGTTCGCCTTCACAATTGAGTTCACGGTTGTTAACATCGAGATCACCAAGTGAACTCGGCACGGGAGTCGCCGACGTTGAGGTGAGGAATGGCATGGCACTCGATTCCACGTCCCCGGCGGAATGCGAACCTCGTACAGACACCGCCGACGAGGGCGCCGTCAATGCGCAGGACGCTGAGTCGTCGGTTGGCGAAAGCGCCCATCCACCAGCCGGCAACATCAGGCCGCGCCACCGGCGATGGTCGCGCACCCGCGTCGGACTTTGCGCGGGACTGATCATCGTCCTGGCTCTGGGCGGGCTGTTGGGCTGGGTCGGTTACGGCCTACACCGTGAGCACGCGGTGACGGAGCGTCGCGACGGCTACCTTGCGGTGGGGCGGCAGGCCGCACTCAACTTGACGACGATCGACTGGCAGAGCGTCGATTCGGACATCCAGCGCATCGTCGACTCCTCGACGAGTGATTTCCGCGACGAGTTCACCGCGCGCTCCAAACCCTTCGCCGAAGTCGTGCGACAGGCTGGATCGAAATCGGTCGGTACCGTCGTCGCCGCAGGTGTGCAGTCCGAGTCGGACGAAGGCGCACAGGTTCTCGTGGCGGTGTCCGTGAAGACCGCGACCAGGGTTGCGCCCCAGCAGGATCCCCGCAGTTGGCGCATGCAGATTTCGGTGCAGCAGACGGACGCCGGAATGAAGGTGTCCAAAGTTCTCTTCGTCGGCTAGCGCTGTTTCCGTTGACAGGAGAAACCGAGGAATTCAGGAGTGGTCATGAACGATACGGAGAGCACGAGTAGCCGCGAGCTTGAGATGGCTCCGGTGACGAACGACGTGAGCGTCGACGGAGCGGATCCGGCCACGGACGACGCGGCCGTCGAGGCAACGGAACCGGCTGCCATCTCCGCCGACTCACGACGGCGGACTCGGACCTGGGCCGCGGTGACCGCATTCGGTGTCCTCCCCGTAGTGGGTCTCGGCCTCGCGCTGGGTGCCGGCTACTGCCGCTGGCAGATCGATGTTCATCGGAGTTCCGAGGCCGCTCGATCCGAATCCCTGCAAGCGGCAACCGATGTGACGGTTCGGATTCTGTCGTACCGGCCGGAGAGTGTCGAACAGGACCTCACCTCTGCGGAGAACATGCTGACGGGTGAGTTCAAGAACTCCTACGCGTCCCTGATCCGGGATGTCGTGATTCCCGGTGCCAGGGACAAGCACGTCTCCTCGGTGGCCACCGTGCCGGCGATCTCCTCGATATCCGCTACGCCGCAGCACGCGGAGGCGCTCTTGTTCGTCGACCAGACGGTCACCATCGGAAAAGACGCGCCGACCGGAACGGCCTCCAGTGTCAAGGTGACGCTCGACAAGGTCGACGGCCACTGGATGATCTCGGGCTTCGACCCGGTGTGACGGTGTAGAGGATCAGCGGATAGTCGAGGTCACATCGTCAGCCATCGCCGCCAGCTGCGGACCCCAACTGCTCCAGTCGTGTTCGCCGAACGTGGGGAAGTCGAAGTGGCCGTTGTCGCCGAGTGCGGTGCGGTAGTTGGCGTAGAACGACTTGTTGCTCCCCTGCGCCTGATCGCAGTACCCGATCATCGCCGCCGGGTCAGTGCAGGTCAATGTGCTCGGGCTGAATACCCATATGCGAGTGGCGTTCTCGATGAGTAGCCGGATGTGAACATTCGGGTCGTGCGGCTTCCAACGGCCCAGTTGCGCCGCTCCCCACATGTCCTGGGTGTTGACGCCGCCGAATCGCGCCATTCCAGCCGTGATGGCGCCGTTCAGGGCTGTCGCGGACGGGGTCAAGAATCCGGACATCGAACCTGCGTACCGGAATAGATCGGGATGGAACTCGGCGAGCGACAGTGCCGCGGTACCGCCCTGCGCCGCACCGACGATCGCGTGGCCGCCGGGAGCCAGACCGCGGTTGGCCGCCAGCCAGTCGGGGAGTTCAGTGGTCAGGAAGGTGTCCCATTTCCTGGTGTCGTCCAGTTCCCAATCGGTGTACATGCTCCATGCACCGCCGGCGGGCGCGACGACCGAAACCCCGCGACTCCCAAGGGTCTTCAGCGCGTTACCGGCTGTCACCCAGTTGCTGACGTCGGGTGCCGCGTTGAACGCGTCGAGCAGGAACACTGCGTGAGGTCCGCCCTGCTGGAACGTGACGGGGATGTCCCTGCCCATCGCCCGCGAGGGAACCAGGAGGTACTCGACGTCGGTCGCTCGCGCCTGTCCGGTGCTGAACAGGCAGGCCAGAAGAATCGAGACCAGGCAGAGGCGCAGGGCGAGCACCGCCACGCGGGGGCACCCGGTGTCGGCGCCGTTCCCACGGCAGGCCGGATTGCGGAGTGACATCGCGGTCACGGGTTCACACCGGGGGGTACGCGGGAGGCGGATAGACTCCGCGCAGTATCCAGGCGAACCAGTTGATGCCGTACTCCAGCTCATCGCTGACGTCGTAGTCGGGTGTCGGGTCCATCACCGCTCCAATCCTTGTTCGCGAAACGTGAACGCTTCGATGTGCTCTCTGCGGCAGGCACTTACGCCGGTACGCCGTACACCGCGACGACCACGGTGCGGTCCAACCTGTTCTCCGACCAGACTCCGATCTGGGTCATGGAGCAGTCCCGCATGACGGCGAGGGCCTCGGGATCGCCGAACCAGCGGTTGATGAGCTCCATCCCGCTCATGGCCAGCGCCGGGTTGACGGCGACGGTCTCGGACACGCGACCGCGGTATCCGGCGTTGGCTGCGCGAACGGAGGGAGTGGAGCCGTCCGATCCGATGTCTCCGTTGAGGTCGGTGTTGTTCAGCACGTCGACGGCCTGCCACTGGGCAGCGAGTCGCAGCTGCGGGTTCACGCGCAGATGCTCGGTGCAACCCGCTTGAACTCGGACCGTCCCGACCGCCTCGATGACGTTGACGTTGTACTTCCTGTTATCGGCTGACGCGGCGGGAGCGGCCAATGCGGCGGCGGCGATCGCCGCCAACGCCAGCGCGACGACGGCCACGGGTGCTGAGGGCGACGCGGTGAGAAGAGTCGAACCTCGGGAACGGCCGGGTGGGCACCCGCCCGTCGGCCGGATCACGGACCGAGCCGAACGCCGGGGGTGAACTCGATCGTCAGGCCGCTCAATCCCCATGTTCCGCCCGCGTGCACCGTCGGGCCGTCGTGGCCGATCACTCGGAAGTCGGGTATGCGCTGCACGATCTCCTCCAGAGCCACTCGGATCTCGAGTATCGCCAGGGGTGCTCCGACGCAGCGGTGGATTCCGTGACCGAAGGCGAGGTGAGGATTGTGCTTCCGGTGCAGCAGGAACTGCTCGGGCTCGTCGAACTTCCTGTCGTCGTAGTTCCCCGATCCGAACAGCAGTAGTACGCGATCACCCTCGCGTAGCTCGACCCCGTCGACGACGGTATCCGCCCGCACCGTCCGGGCGGGGCCGTGGACGGGAGACTCCATGCGGAGGACTTCCTCGACGGCCTGCCCGACCAGAGACGGATCGTCGATTAGCTGCTTCCGGGCGGAGGGGAAACGATCGAGCAGCAGCACGGAGGAGGCGATCGCGCTGACGGTCGTCTCCATTGCTCCGACGATCGAGGTGATCAGCATCCCGGCGCACTCCTCGTCGGTGAAGTGCTCTCCGGAGTCGGTGACGTGGGTGACGATCGCGGAGATCAGATCGTCGCGGGGCGCGGCACGGACGATCGACAACGCCTCCGAGATGAACGCCCCCAGGCTGACGACGGCCTCGGCCGCCGCGGCCTGATCGCCGCCCGGCGGGTCCATGAACGTCGTGACCCACCGATAGCAGCGTTCTCCGTCGTCGGGCGTCAACCCGAAGAATCCGGCGACCACCTGTGCCGGTAGGCGTTCGGCAAACTGCGCCATGAAGTCCGCTCGCCCGTCCTCGATGAACGAGTCGATCAACGCCGTCGTCTGCTGCCGGATCACGGGTTCGTACGTCCGCACCGCGCCGGGCGTCAGAAAGGGAAGGAAGACCGAGCGATAGTCGGCGTGCAACGGCGCGTCCGACTCGGTGGGTATCGCCCGCACGGGAATCGGAAGAGGTGGTATCACCACGCCATCGCCCGAGGCGAACAGGTCGGGCTGCCGCAGGAGTTTGATGATCGTGTCGTACCGGCTCACCACCCAGAATCCGTCGTGCTGGTCGGAGTGTGCGACCGGGCAGCGTTCGCGCATCGCGCGGCATCGATCGAGAAGGGCGGCGGAGTGGGCTGCGCTCGTGTGGTCGAAGTGCTCGTTCAATTCGCCTAAGTCGACCGCCGTCATGGCCATCCGCCTCCACTTTGTCGGTAGTTCCCGGAAACACGTGAGATGTGACGGTAACAACAACACGCTGGTAGGTCAACGATTGTTCACTTTGGCATCACCATCGTCTAGTGAGCTACCAAATGGCGTCTAAATAACGCTTTATGGACGGCATGGCGCCATTCGTCTCTAGTAAACTACGCATCACTGTGTGCGGGTCCGCCGTATGCGGTCAGGTGGCCGGCGGCTATCGTGAACGCCATGATCGTCGCAACGCGTTCGAAGCAGGCCGTGGCCCCGACCGGGAACCGAACCACCGACGATCCCGCGAACCCTCGCGGTGACGGCACCGGGCCGGCGAGGGGGAATCGATGAGCTCCCCATTCGATTTGCTGTGTCTCAACGACGGCGAGTTTCGCGAGACACGGAGAACTGCAAGAGATTTCATCGAGAACGACCGTATGCGGTTCGGTTGGACACCCGCGGTCGACTCGTGGCTCTCCGGGTGGGATCCGGCTTTCAGTGCGCGGCTCGGAGCCGAGGGGCTCCTCGGCCTGACCATCCCCACCGAGTTCGGTGGTCGTGGGATGAGCCATCTGCACCGATACGTCGTCACCGAGGAACTGCTGGCGGCGGGCGCCCCTATCGCCGCGCACTGGATGGCCGATCGTCAGGTCGCCCCGGGCATATTGGCCTACGGCTCCGACCGTCAGCAACGAGAGCTGCTGCCCCTCATCGCGGCCGGGAGACTGTACTTCGCCATCGGCTTGAGCGAGGACGGCGCGGGATCCGATCTGGCAGCCGCCAAGACGAGGGCGTCGCGCGTGCACGGCGGGTGGTCGCTGCGCGGGACGAAGGTGTGGACCAGCGGAGCTCACGTCGCCGACTACATCGTCGTGCTGGCCCGCACCTCACCCCTCGACGAAGGGGATCGCCACGCGGGCTTCAGCCAGTTACTGGTGCCGCGTGAGGCGAAGGGTGTGACGGTCGAACCGATCGTGACGATGTCGGGCGAGCACCATTTCAACGAGGTCGGCCTCGATGACGTGTTCGTGCCCGATGCGGACGTTCTCGGCGAGATCGGACACGGCTGGCATCAGGTCGTCGCCGAATTGTCCTACGAGCGCAGCGGACCCGAACGCATTCTCACAACGGCACCGCTGATCTTCTCAGCCGTCAGCAGCATCGGAGGTCTCGACCCCGACACGTGCGCGACGACGGCGCTGGGCGGGGTGATCGCTCGAATGATATCCCTGCGACAACTGTCGATCTCGGTAGCACGCGGCTTGTCCGAGGGCCGATCGGCCGAATTGAAGGCCGCCCTGGTGAAGGATCTGGGAACTCGGTTCGAACAGGACTCGGTCGGCGTCGTCGAGGCTGTACTCGCGGACGCGGTCAGGCCGCCGGAGCTACAGGAGCACCTCGACACCGCCTGGACTCATCGCCCGATGTTCACCCTGCGCGGCGGCACGAACGAGGTACTGCGGGGAATGGTCGCTCGAGGATTGGGATTGAGATGAACGTCGCGACGATACTGGGGGAGGGGCTCCTCGGCCCTGACGGAGTCGACGAGAACGCTGAACTACGTGCGCTCGTCGACACTCTCGGACGCAGCGCGTTCGACGCGCGTGCCGGTTCCACACGCCGGCCGGAGGTGCTCGACGACGCCTTGTGGCGGCGTCTGGAGGATGCGGGGCTGACCCGTCTGTGCAGCCGAACCGAACCGGGGGTCGGGCCGATCGAGGTGGCCGTCGTGCTGCACGGACTCGCGCGTCACGCCGGTGCGGTACCCATCGCCGAGTCCGATCTGATCAGCGGGTGGCTAGCGGATGCGGCGGGCGTGGCCGTTGCGGGCTCGGCAACGGCCGTCGCCTTCGCGTCGGTGGAAGTGAGCAACGGCGAGGTGCACGGCAGGGCGCTCGGTGCGCCGTGGGCGAGTCAGGCTCCCGTGGTCGTCGTGATGGCGGAGGCAGCCGACGGCGCATACGTCGCCTCACTCGGTTCCCGGGATCTTCGCGTCGCGGAGGGGACGAACATCGCGGGCGAGCCGCGAGATGTCGTCGAGTTTGATCTTCCTCTCGCCGTGTTCGCCCGCGTCGACGGCCCCGTCGGCGAGGAAGCGCACCTGCGAGGAACGTGGGCGCGTTGCATTCAGGTCGTGGGTGCCCTGGAGGCCGCTGCGGAGCGCGCGATCGAATACGTTCAGACGAGGGTTCAGTTCGGGCGCAGTCTGAGTCGCTTCCAGTCGGTACAGCACTCCATCGCCGCTCTCGCGGGCGAAGTCGAGCGGAGTAGGGCCGTCGTCGCGCTGGCCGTTGCCGCGGCGGCGACCTCCGGCTTCCGTTCGGAACAGACGAGATTCGCGGTTCTTGCGGCGAAGGCAACCCTCGGCCAGACCGTCGACGCGGTCACGTCCGCCGCGCACCAGCTTCACGGTGCGCTCGGCGTGACCATGGAGGAGCACCTCTGGTTGCACACGATGCGTGCCCAGAGCTGGGTGGGTGAGTTCGGAAGTCCGACGACGTGCGCTCGCGCGCTCGGATCCGTTGTGCTCGAGTGTGGTTCACCGTGGGATCTGGTGGTGGCGTCCGGCCCTCGGGCCTGACCGCCGTCGGGCCGGAGGGACGTCGAACCGCCGACGATTCCTCATCAGGCCAGTGCGAGCGCCCGGGATCACCGCGCGCGACACCTCGTCCTCGGTCACACCGGTGCAGAGGCACGCGAACATCAGTGCGCCAGCGGGTCGTCCGCCTGCACCCGGAGCGCCCGCAGTGCGGTGTCGGTGATCTGTGCGGCGGCGGCGGAGCCGCTGAGCTGCACTGCCTGGCAGCCCACGACGAGGGCCCTGAGTTCATCGACGTCGACGCCGGTCCTGGCGCTGCCGGAGCGTTGTGCCGCCATCAGCAGGTGGGAGAGCAGCGTGCCCAGCTCTTCGTCGGCCTCCGTCACGCGCGCCTCCATCCGCGTCCCGGCGAGCGCCTCGACCAGTGCGCGGTCGCAGGCGCTCCACTCCAGAGCCAGCGACCTGACGAACACGAAGAGCGCCTCGGCCGGACCCACCGCCTCGATCAACGCGTATCCCTCGACGGCGATGCAGTGCATGCGCTCGGCGACGACGGATCGGAAGAGGGTCTCCTTCGTGGCGAAGTGGCGAACACGGTGCCGGGACCGACACCCGTTTGACGGGCGATCTCGTTGATCGACGCCGAAAGCCCCTCTGAGGCAAAGGCTCTGTATGCGACCTCCATGAGCCGCGCGCGGTTGCGGATGGCGTCCGCGCGCTTTGCCCGTTGCGATGCGGTCATGCGGTCGGTCCTTCTGGGCTGCGGTTTGACAAGGCGGGATGCGTATTCCGTATGCTATCTAAACGGGGCGATCGTCCCGTTTAAATCAGTATCACAGGAGCGTGTCATGGCGAAGTGGACGACGGAGTCGATACCGAGTCAGGCCGGTCGCGTCGCCGTGATCACCGGCGCGAACACCGGTTTGGGTTACGAGACTGCGCGTGCACTGGCCGCCGCCGGCGCCCGCGTTGTTCTCGCAGTGCGCAATCCAGACAAGGGCGCGAACGCATCTCGCCGGATCGAGCGTGAAGTGCCGGGTGCGGAGATCAGCGTGCAGCAACTCGACTTGGCGTCGCTGGACTCGGTGCGCGCCGCCGCGGAGCGGCTGCGCGCCGATCACCCGAGGATCGATCTGCTGGTCAACAACGCGGGTGTGTACCTTCCGCCGCGTGCCGCGACGACCGATGGTTTCGAGCTGCAATTCGGAACAAATCATCTGGGGCACTTTGCATTGACCGGTCTGCTGGTCGAATCGATGGTGCCGGTGCCGGGCTCGCGGATCGTGACGCTGAGCAGTCCGGGGCACCGGATCCGAGCCGCCATCCACTTCGACGACCTCCAGTGGGAGCGGAGCTACAGCAGATTAGGGGCTTACGGTCAGTCGAAACTCGCGAACCTGCTTTTCACCTACCATCTGCAGGGCCTCCTCGCGCCGCACCAGACCACTATCGCGGTGGCGGCTCATCCGGGCGGCTCCAAAACCGATCTGTACGACGGCCTGCCGCCGCTGATCGCTGCAGCGCACGCGATCGGCAAGCCGATGATGCAGAGCGCGGCCATGGGTGCGCTTCCGACATTGCGCGCCGCCACGGACCCGAACGTGTGCGGCGGCGACTACTACGGTCCGGGCGGACTCGGCGAAGTCCGCGGATACCCGAAGAAGGTCGCATCGAGCGCGCAGTCTCACGACGTGGAACTGCAGCGGCGGCTGTGGGAGAAGTCGGAGGAACTCACCGGCGTCGAATACTGGCTGTAGTCCTTCCGATTCGCGTCGGCTACGGCCCGTTGGGTCGCCGAAGCCGGGATCAGCCTACGCCGTCGGTGTCGAACGCCGTGGTGACGGCAACTCTCTCAATTCTCGCCCTCGGGGAGAACTCACCGGGCGAGAACGGATCTGGTGAATCGTCCTCCGTTGCGCGGAGGGAACGCAGACGGTGTCTCGCGCGTCCCACGGCACACAGTCGCACGGCAGCACGGGTCGACCCGCATCGACGACGGCCTCGAAGTCGGGGAACAGGGGCCGTCGGTCCCCGGCGACGCACAACCGGTGGACCGTCGCCCGTACCGCTATCGGGGGCCCTTCGGCAGGCCGAGGACGCGCTCGCCGAGGATGTTCCGCTGGATCTCGCTCGTGCCGCCCAGAATGGTCTGAGCCCGGCCGACGAGCATCGCCTGGACCAACTCGTTGTCCTCCGGGTCGACGCATGCGTCGACGCCGAGCACCTCCGTGGCCATGTCACCGAGATCGCGCGCCGTCTCCGACGTCATGAGCTTGAGGGCGGCCAGCGCCGAATCGCTCCGTTCGGCGACCGCGCGTTGCCAGGTGTAGCGCAGGAGCCAGATTCGCGACCACAGGCGCGTCATGGCTCTGGTGAGAACGGGATCCAGCAGGCCGCGCGCGCGTGCTTCATCGACCATTCGGCTGTGGAGTCGGAACATCGCCACCGCCTGCGCACCGAGGGTGAGGCGTTCGCGCCCGAGCGTCGCCATCGCCACGACCCAGCCCTGTCCCGGAGCGCCGATGACCGCGGCGTCATCGAGTTCGACGTCGTCCAGGAACACCTCGTTGAACTTGCTCTCTCCGTCGATCTGCCGGATGGGTTGTACGGAGACGCCCGCGGCGTCCATGGGGACGACGAACATCGTGAGGCCGCGGTGTCCGGCCTCGCCGGTCCGGGCGAGGAGCAAACCGTACTGCGAAGATTTCGCCGCTGAACTCCACACCTTCTGGCCGTTGATTCGCCAGGCGCCCTGAACCCGCTCAGCCCGTGTTCTCACGTTCGCCAGGTCGGAGCCCGCGTCGGGTTCGGAGAACAGCTGCGTCCACACGTGCTCGCCTCTGCGGATCGGGCCCAGGTAGCGCGCCTTCTGATCGCCGGTTCCGAACTCGATGAGGATTGGCCCGACCAATTCAATTGCCGTGAAGCCCAATTGGCGCGGGACACCGGCGCGGGCGCATTCCTCTGCGAAGATTCCGAGCACCTCCGCGGTCACCGCCGCGCCGCCGTACCCCGTGGGCCAGTCCAGGCACGCCAGCCCGTGCTGGTCCAGGTATCGGTGCCATGCGCGTCCGGACTCGATATCGTCGTCGGTCGGTGTCGGACCGTAGTTGCGCAGGCCTGCGGGCTTCGGCGCAGCCTCGAGGAAGGCGCGAATGTCGGCCCGCACGCCGCTGACGTCGTCGCGGTTGAGATCGATTGGCATGGTGCGTCCTAGGTGATCGAGGTGCTGGATCTCACCCCTGGTGGAGCGGTAGAGCGTGCTCCGCCAGACGAGTCCAGTGCGATGACGGGGTGCCGAACAGAACTTCGTCCGTCCTCGCGCGACGGAGGTAGGGATGAGGCGGGCCCTCCCACGAGAATCCGATCCCGCCATGGACCTGCACGCTGACGTGTGCTGCTCGACGCAGTGCTTCCGAACAGACCGCCTTCGCCAGCGATGCGCGCCAGATCATCTCGTCGAGGTCGCCCTCGTCGGCGGCGAGCAGCGCGGCGTCGGAGGCCGACCGCGCCCACTCGAGCTCGACCAGCACGTCGGCACACATGTGCTTGACTGCTTGATAGCCGCCGATGGGGTGCCCGAACTGCTCGCGGGTGCGCGCGTACTCCGCGGTGATCTCCAGAGCTCGTTCGCAGGCTCCGACCTGCTCCGCCGACAGCACGGCGATCGCCCGCGCCACGTTGCGTTCGACAGCCTTCGTCGCCGGCTCGCTCTGCAGAAGCAGTTGCGCCGGCGCTTCGGTGAAGGTGACGGTCGCCATGGGACGTGTGCCGTCGAGTACGCGCTCTGTGGCGGTGCTGACTCCGGACGCCGAGCCATCGATGAAGGCGACCACCAGTTGACCGGCGTTGTCCGCCAAGGCCACAAAGCAGTCCGCAGACTCACCGTGTAGGACGTGGCGGGCGTTTCCGTTGACGATCCAGCCGTCGCCGCGTCGTGCGGCTGAGAGTCCAACCGACGACCGATTCCATGAGCCACCGTCCGATGTGATGATCGCTGCGGCAGTGATCTCACCATCGTTCAGCGAGGCGATTGCGTCCTCTGCCTCGCTGTCGACCAGTAGTCCCGATGCCAGGACCGCTGAGGCGACGAAGGGAACGGGCGCCAACATGCGGCCGAGTTCCCGTGCGACGACTCCCTGCGCCACAGCGCCGTAACCCTCGCCGCCGAGGTGTTCGGGAATTCCGATGCCTGCGACGCCGATGTTCCGGCACAGGCTTCGCCAGAGCTCCCGACCGAACCCGCTCTCTCGCCCGAGGGCGAATGCGCGGATGCGTTCTTCCGCAACGAATTCCACGCATGCGGCTCGGACGGACCGGGTCAGCTCGCCAGCCACGTCGCGGTCGAGCGAAGTCACGTTCGTCTCCTCGGTCGATAGCGCTGTCATGACGTTAACGAAAGTTAACCTATGGTAGGGCCTGTGCCGATGTCAATCTCACATTCGGCGGGGTTGAACCTCGCGCGGGACCACGGCCCGCCAATCGATCAGGTCGTAACCGGAATGACCACGGCCGACCATGCCAGAAGCGGCGCGGTGAGCACAACGTATCCGGAGTACGCGAATATGGAACGCCGGAATGCCTGGAGGTTCGCGACCTTCGCGCAACCGATCACCATGGCGCCGTTCGTCGTAAACGGACTGATGTCTGCGACCAAGGCCGCGAAGCACATCGCCGCGACGAGGGCGACCGCAGTCTGCGGGTGAGACTGCACGACCGATCCGGCAAGCGGCAGCACGATTCCGAGAGTCGCCATCGACGATGCGACCGATGACATGAGGGCGGCGACCGCGCAGAGCACCAGCATGGTGAGGATCGGCGCTCCGAGTGAACTCGCGAGCGCGCCGAGGTAGTCGATGGTGCCGTTGGCTCGCAGCACGCCCATGAAGGTGAGGACTCCGCTGACCACGAGCACGACCGACCAGTGGACGCTGTCGAGTGCGGCCGCATGGACTCTCGGTGCGACGAGGAGTAGAACCGAGGCGATGACGAGGGACGACGCACCGACGTCCGCTGAGAGCAGTGCCGAGACCAGAAGCGCCAGCAGCCCGATCAGGGTGATCATGCGCAGAGGGGTGAGCCGTCGGTTCAGTGTGATCGTGTCGGCTGCTGCGGGCGATCCGTCGGCCGCTTCTACTCGGCCGGGTGTACCGGGCTGCCGTGCGCGATCCGAACAAGCGGGATCCTCCGGCGAGGGGTAGTCAGGTGGATCGCAAAGCAGATCCCGTCCCCTGACCAGAAACAGGGCCAGAGCCATGACGAAGTTGAGGCTCAGTGGGATCACGTAGAGCAGAACCGGGTCGGTCGGCAGACCCGTCGACGTCATCCAACTGTTGGCGAACGCGCCGTACACGGTGATCGGGGAGAACGCCGCGCCGACCACGCCGTGGCACGTCATCATCCCCATGAGAAGTGGATCGATGCGGTATCGCTCGGCGATCGGCATCGCGATCGGGGCGAGCAGGGCGAGTGCGAGCACCGCTCCCACGGTCATCAACGCCGCGCCGAGAACGAACATGAGCCACACGAGTGCCCAGCGTTTACCGCGCATGAGTCGAAGCGCCCAGGACACCAACAGGTCGACGGTGCCGTTGCATCGGGCGACGCCGAACAACACCATGATTCCGAGGAGGATGATCACGATCTCCTTCGGAAAGAGGCCGACTATGTCACCGGTCGTCAGGTCTGTCGACCGGTTGCCGATGACGAAGGCGGCGCCGAAGGCGAGAACTCCGATGTTGATCGAGGTCGTCACTCCGACGGCGAACATCGCGACGAGAGCCGCGAGCGAGACGACCTGAACCATTCGGGGACGGGGCCTTTCGTGCCGTCGAGGCAGGCGTCGCTCAGCCGATACGGAACAGTTCGCGGGCCGCGTTCCCCAGAAGCAGCTCGCGGGCAGTCGGTTTCAGGTCGAGTGCGTCGATTGCGGGTAGGGCTTCCTCGTAGGTGAGGACGGGGAAGTCGGTGCCGAAGAGAACTTTTCCGCGACCGCGGCCGTTGGCGAAGTCGATGAGGCGCGCGTCCCAGTACTTCGGGTGATGGGCTGATGTGCCGATGTGGACGTTGGGATGTTTCCACGCGACTGCCGTCAGCTCCTCGATCCACGGCCATCCGGTGTGCGCTGCAACGATTTTCAGATCCGGGAAGTCGAGTGCGATGTCGTCCAGCAGAATCGGACGGCCCAACTCGGATGGCATGCGCTCCGCCGAGTGACCGACCTGCATGACCACGGGGACGTCTAGTTCGACGCATTTGGCGTAGTAGGGGTAATAGCGTCGGTGGTTGAGCGGAATGCCGAAGCCGTAGGTGTGCAGGTGTGCTCCGACGAAGCCGCTGTCGGTGACACTGGCGGCGAGCTGTCGTACGCCGGCCATGCCCTTCGTGGGATCGATTCCGCTGAGGCCGAGAATGCGCCCCGGAGCGAGTGCGGCGAGCTCCGCGACCTCGTGATCCGGTACGTCCCAGACCATCCTCGCGCTCTCGTGCGCGCGCATCTTCACCGACGGAACGAGCACGACGTCCACACCGGTGTCGTCCATGTACTGGGTGAATTCGCCAGGCGTTCGACCGACCAGGCGCGACTCCATGTGCCACCACCGAACTACTTCGGCGATTTCGGGCGTCTCCAACCAGTACTTGGTGAACGCGGCTTCGGTGAACGCGTTGCACCAGGTGTCCACTACGACCATGACAGCAGGGTAGGGCGTGGATCGCAGATAGTAAACAGCTGCTAACAAAGCTAACAATAATCGCGTTGAACTGCGTATATAACTTATGTAGGTAGTTAGCATAAGTTCATTGCTGTGTTAGCGTCGAAGGGGAAGAGTTCCAATCGAAGGAGTTGACCGAGATGACCACGTTGTCCGCACCAGTGCAGAACGGCGACAGCTTCTACATCGGAGGAGAGTGGGTCGAGTCCGCGTCGGGTGCGTCCCTCGACGTGTTGGATTCGGGCACGGGAGCTCTGTACTACCGAGTGGCCGAGGCGAATGCGGAGGATGTGTCCAGGGCGGTCGGTGCGGCCCGGAAAGCCTTCGACGACGGGCCGTGGCCACGGATGTCGCACGCCGAGAGGGCCGTGTACCTCATCGCGCTCGCGCGTGCGATCGAAGCGCGCACCGAGGACCTGGCACAGCTGTGGACACGCGAATCCGGGGTCATCTACTCGATCGCCCAGCGAGGGGGTGCGATGGGCTCGCACGCCCTCGACGCCTACGCGGAGCTCGCGTCGAGTTACGCCTTCGAGGAGCCCGGACTGACGAGCATGTGGGGGGGATTCGGTCTCCTCCGGCGCGAACCGGTGGGCGTCGTGGGCGCGATCTTCCCGTGGAACGGCCCGTTGGAGTACATCGTCCACAAGGCCGGGCCCGCGCTGCTGGCGGGATGCACGGTCGTGCTCAAGTCGCCGCCGCAGGCACCGGGAGCCGCCCACGTCGTGGCGGAGTGCGCGGCCGCGGTGGGCCTGCCGCCGGGTGTGCTCAATTTCGTCACCGCGGACAGGGAGGTCTCCGAGCTCCTGGTGACCGACCCGCGTGTGGACAAGATCAGCTTCACCGGATCGACTGCTGCGGGCCGTCGAATCGCATCCCTGTGCGGTGAGCGGGTGGCCAGGGTCACGCTCGAGTTGGGAGGGAAGTCGGCTGCCGTCGTGCTCGATGACGCCGACATCTCGGCTGCGGCGATGGCGATCGGCGGCATGGAGTGCTTCCTGACGGGACAGGTGTGCGCGTCGCTGACCAGAGTGGTGGTGACACGGGATCGGCACGACGCGATGGTGGAAGCGCTTGCAGGCATGTTCTCGCAGGTGAAGGTCGGCGACCCCTTCGATGACGGCACGCAGATGGGCCCCTTGGCAACGGAGGCTCAGCGTGAGCGAGTCGAGCGGTACATCGCCCTGGGGTGTTCGGAAGGTGCGACACTGGCCACGGGGGGAGGGCGCCCGGAAGGTGTGCCAGGGGGCTGGTTCATCGAGCCGACCCTTTTCGGCAACGTCGACAGCTCACACACGATCGCTCAGGAGGAGATCTTCGGACCCGTCCTGAGCGTTATCGCCGCCGAGGACGAGCGTGACGCCGTGCGAATCGCCAACGACACGATCTACGGGCTGAACGCGGCCGTGTTCACGACCGACGCGGACAGGGCATTGGACGTGTCCAAGGAACTCCGCTCGGGCACCGTCGGCCACAACGGCTTCAAGCCCGACTTCGGAATCGCCTTCGGTGGTTACAAGCAGTCGGGTATCGGCCGCGAGGGAGGCAGGGAGGGCCTTGCCAGTTACCTCGAAACCAAGACGGTGGTTCTGGATTCGGCTCCCTCCGGCTACGGGGAACACTGAACCGGCCAGCGCGCCGGCGAGATCGGCTCGCCGGCGCGCTGGTTCTGCGGCCCGCGTCTCAGTAGCGTTCCAGCACCGAGGCGTAAGCCCCGCCGGCGTCGGCGCCCATGGCCTGCAATCCGTACCGCCCGCCGGTGGCCTCCAGCGCGCTCAACATGGTGGTGACCTGCCGAATGCCTCCGCATGCTCGCGGGTTCCCCAGGCCCAAGGCTCCGCCTCGCGGGTTGAACAGGTCGGTGTCGACGTGGAACTCGTCCAGCCACGCCAGTGGGACGCAAGCGAACTCCTCGTCCACCTCGATGTGATCGAACCTGGTCACATCCATCCGTGTCGATTCGAGAACGAGCTCGGTGGCCCGAAGCGGGGCGTCCAGTGGAACCCGCGGCGTTCCCTGCGCGATCGCGAACCCGTGAATGCGAGCCCGCGGGGTGATGGCCAAGTGGGTCGCTCGTCGCGGACTCATGAACAGTAGGGCAGATGCTCCCACGGCGTGGCGTGCGCAGTTGCCGTCCGTCATCGACCAGGATATTTCAGGGTGTCGTTGCGCCACGTCCTGATCGATGAAGGCGGGTTTCATCGATTTCAGTTGTGCGAAGGTGAGATTCGCGTTTATCGTCTCGTCGCGAGTGACGATGCAATCGGGCTCGCCGCGGAGCCCGCGGATGAGCACCGGTGCGATCTCGCGATCGAACTCACGCGCATTCGCGACTTCGGCGGCCCTCCAATGCGAACGCACCGTGTACTCGTCGAGCTGGTCCCGAACGATGTGCTTCACCGACGCGAGCATCTCCGCGGCGAGTCCCCGCGATAGCCCGTCCACCGTGTAGTCGCGGCTACCGCCGTGCCCGTTCTTCGCACCGCGGTGCACCGGGTCGGGGTGATCCGACGACTCCACGCCGACCACGACGACGATGTCGTTGAGCCCCTTCACGATGGACCGCGCTGCGTGATGCATCGCCCGCTGCCCGGTGCCGCACCAGCGATCGATCGTCACGGCCGGCATGCGCGTCGGGAGCGACGTCACCGGCCAGATCAAGCTGCCGGCGCGCTCGACATCTCGCGCAGCCCGGTCGCCGAACTGCACCAGAACGCGGTCGACGTCACCGGTGTCGATGCCCGTGCGTCGTAGAAGGGCGGTGATCGTCTGCCGCGCCAATTCCATTGGTGCCGTGGCGCTCAGGCTGCCGCCGCTATCGAAGCACAGCGGGGATCGAACGGCGTCGATCAGTAGAGCGTCTACGGTCACGGCTCGTCTCCCTCATCGCACATCAATACCCTGCACGGCGCACACCCCATGTTAACACTCGTTAAACTCGCCGTTGGCGGGTACGAAACCAGTCCTTCGGCCGCGAGGGCGGTACATCATCCGCGAATCCGGACGCTCGCCGCGTCACGTCGTCGACACATCGGCGGACGGGCTGTACCGGGCCCGCAGCCGTCGACGTCCGGCCCTCCGCGACGTGGCTCACGAGGGGTGATCACGATGGCGCGAGTGGCCGCGGTTCCGGTGTGCGAACCTGTCGCCGCAAGGTAACACGTTGTTGAACTGTTTCTCAGTTTGCATCTGTGCGAGGCTGATTCGATGGAGGGAATCAGGCGATGGTGCACTGCGGCTGCGGCGGTCGGCCTGACGACATGTTCGGTGCTGGGCGTCGCACCGCAGGCGCACGCCGTTCCCGCACCTGAAGTCGAGTACGTGTACAACGTCGTCGTTCGGCGACATTTCGATTTTCCGAACAACGACGCGCTCGGGTACGGCTGGGGGCTTTGCGACAAGGTGGCGCAGGGGATTCCGTACGACCAGGTGATGGCAATGACGAAGCGGGATGTGTCTCCCAACGACGAGCAATCGGGGAACTACGTCGTGTCCTCCGCAGTGGGAATCCTCTGCCCTGCCCAGATATGGCGATTGCGGAATTCGGCGGCAGGCTACCGTCCTACCGGGTAGGCCGCACCGTTCCCGCGGCCCCTCCGCGCGCATCCCGAACGTCGAAGCAGATTTCAGAATACCGTTGGACCGCTTGAGTTCTCGATTCTCAGCTCGCAACCGCCGCAGCTCCTCGGCCATGTCGCTGCTCACCCCGGGGCGGGTACCGGAATCGATCTGATCGCGGCGCACCCAGCTCAAGAGTGTCTGAGGCGTGCCGATGCCCAGCTTGGCCGCAACCGACTCGATCGCCGCCCACTCCGAAGCATACTGATCGCGCACCTCAGTGACCATCCGCACTGCACGCTCACGCAGCTCAGCCGGATACTTCCTCGAACCTGCCATGAGTCCATCCTTCACAAGAGATGAAGTCTCTGTACTTACCGGGGCGATTCAGACGTACCAAATCGGTTGTGGCTCAGCGATATCACCGAGCATCACACCGGCGACGCAAGCTCTACCGGTGTGCGATCAAAGACGTGTTGTCCAACCGGATCGTGGGGTATTCGATCGACTCCCGGATGAAGTCCCGGTTGGCCGCCATCGGAAATGCGGTGGCGCGCCGCGGCGCAGTCGCCGGATGCATTACGCACAATGATCGCGGATCTCAGTTCAGGTCACGAAGATTCGTGCACACACTGGGCCGTTATGAGAAGGTCGGATCGATGGGTCGGGGTGTGGCGGGGCGGCCCCGAAATCGAGGTTCCGGACGAGTACGAAACGCTCAGGGTGGTTCTCGGGCCGCAGATTGAATATGGGCCACCCGCCACGAGCGGTCTCGAAGCACATGCAGGCGTTGTTCGGGTGCCGAGTTGAAGATCTGCCGAATGGGGAGGGGTGGGGGGAGGACACCGTAGTGATGAGCAGCCACTGCAATACCCATGTTGACGCGCCGTTGCACAGCGGAAGTCTGGTCGAGGGCCGACCCGCCCGGACTATCACCGACATCGGCTTAGAGGGGCATGAAGGGGTTGGAGGCCTCAGCGCAGCGGTGGAACACACTGCGTGGCGAGAACGGCTGGCTGACCACCTACGCCTACCCGGCCGAGGCGATCACGTCGGAGGTGTTGGCTGAGGCGTGGGCGCTGCGCGTCGACGAAGTGATCCAGAACGTGACCGTCTACCCGAATGGCACCTGCACCGCGACGGTGACCGTGCGTACCCCGCAGCCGCTTCCTACGCCGCCGAGCGTGGTGCTGCGCAGGCTGCCCGGAGAACAGGCCGCCGCTGCGGCGGCCAACATGTGCGGTCCTCGCCCGCGTGTGCGGGGACTGCGGCCCAGTCCGCTGCCGGCCAGCCTGCTTACCGAGGTGGGGCCCTCAGGGGTGCTGCTGGGCAGGTTGAGCAACGGCGACCGGCTGCTGACCCCGCTGACCGACGTCGGGGAGCTGAGCCGGGTGTTCATCGCCGCCGACGATCCGGTCGCCAAGCGCATCATCATCCGGACATCCGGTGCCGGGGAGCGGGTCTGTGTGCACACCCGCGACAGGGCGCGGTGGGCCAGTGTGCGGATGCCTGACGTGGCGGTGGTCAGTGAGCCGCGGCCGGCGCCGCGCACCACGGTCAGTGTCGTCGATGGTGTACCGAGGGTGGTGCCCAGCGCGGACGGGACAGGGCGGAGCGTCGCGATCGATACGCCGTTGGCGCCATCGCCGCGGCCGGCCACTGTCATCACCGTCGTGCCGGCCGGGACGCCGCCGCCGGAACGGGACAGCAGTGAAGTGATCATTGAGCAGGTCAACCGCTCGGTGCTGCGGGTGACCGCGGCCGGAGACCCGCAGCCGTATCTGGTGGAGATGGACATGTTCCGCGCGGAGAACCGCTACGTCAGCCAGGAACCGCTCGCGGTGTCGATGGCGCAGTAGTGGTCGATGCGCCGGCAGCGCCAGGGCGGCTCGACAGGCACGATGACGTAGACGATGACGGATGTGGGGAGAGCACGGGGCATGAATGACTTGCTAGCTGCGCGTAGGCATTTCAACCAAGCGTTCGACATCATGGATCGCCAGGGGAAGGCGGCCGCGCTCGATGAGTTCGTGGCGGCGACCGACGCCGCGGAGTCGATGGCCGATGCGTGGCTGGGCCGGATCGCCTGCGGGGACGACAAGCTGGCCACACTGGAGCAGCTGTGGGGCCACCGCGACACGTTGCACCGTGAGACCGCGCGATTAGGCCGCAGTCTGGCAGCCGAGATCCAGCTGGGCCCGTACCTGTCGATCACGGTGACCGACGCCTCGCACGTGGGGTTGGCGTTGGCGTCGGCGCTGACAATCAACGGGCAGTATGACCGGGCCGCCGAGCTGCTTGGGCGTGAGGACTTGCTGGACACCTGGGGCAACTTCCAGTGGCGGCAGCTGGCCCAGACGTTCCTGATGTCCACCACACAGCGCTGGCCCGACGTGTTGGCCGCGGCCGCCGAGGAGCTGCCGCCGAAGGCCACCATCATGCCTGCGGTGACCGCGTCCATCTGTGCATTGGCGGCCTACGCTGCGGCCTACCTCGGGCAGGGCCGTGTCGCGCTGGACTGGCTGGACCGTGTCGACGTCGCCGGCCAGGAACGCTCCTCGGGGCGGTTCGGCGCCGAAGTGCTGACCGCCTCGATCGGGCCGACCGACATTCCGCTGCTGGTCGCTGATCTGGCCTACGTGAGGGGCATGGCGTACCGCCAGCTCAAGGAAGAGGACAAGGCGCAGATCTGGCTGTCGAAGGCCACCGTCAACGGTGTGCTCGTCGAGCATGCTAAGACCGCGCTGAACAACCCGGACCTGATTCTGACGGTCACCGATGAGGAGACGATCGGCAGCCGCACCGACCGGTGGGACGCCGGCAGCGCCAAGAGCCGCGACGAGCTCGACGAGGACTCCGCGCAGGAGCGGCGCGCCGAGCTGCTCGCCGAAGGGCGCGAGCTGCTGGCCAAGCAGGTCGGTCTCGCGGCGGTGAAGGAGTCGGTGGGAGCGCTGGAAGACCAACTCGAGGTGCGTGCGATGCGGATCGAGCATGGGCTGCCGGTGGAAGGTCAGACCAACCACATGGTGTTCACCGGCCCGCCCGGTACTGGTAAGACCACCACGGCCGAGGCGGTCGGCAAGATCTACGCCGGGCTGGGGATCGTGCGCAACCCCGACATCAAAGAGGTTCGGCGATCGGACTTTTGCGGCGAATACATCGGGACGTCGGGCCCGAAAACGAACGCTCTCATCGAGAAGCACCTGGGTCAGATCCTGTTCATGGACGAGGTGTACTCGCTCGTCGAGCGCCATCACGACGGCAAGCCGGACATGATCGGGATGGAGGCCGTCAACCAGCTGCTGATGGCTCTGGAAGTCCACCGGTTCGACTTCTGTTTCATCGGCGCCGGCTACGAAAAAGAGGTCGATGACTTCTTCGAGGTGAACCCCGGCCTGTTCTCCCGGTTCAACCGCAAGATCCGGTTCGAGTCCTACTCGCCGGCCGAAATCGTCGAAATCGGCCACCGCTACGCCAGCCCGCGCGCCAGCGTGCTCGACGACAGCGCCCGCGATGTGTTCCTGGACATGGCCTCGACGATCCGGGCCTATACCGCTCCCGATGGCAAGCACGGGATCGACGTCATGCAAAACGGCCGGTTCGCCCGCAACGTCATCGAGCGGGCCGAAGGCCTGCGGGACAGCCGTGTGGTAGCGCGCAAGCGTGGCGGTGAGGACATCACTGTCGACGATCTGAAACTCATCAGCGGCGTGGACGTCGAGGTCGCGGTGCGCGAGGTCTGCGCGCAGAACCGCGACATGGCCGCCATCGTCTGGTAAGACGAGCATCAAATAAGTGTTGTTCCAGCCGATCCCGCAGCCGAGCCGATGACGTGGCGGCATTCGGTCAAGGGTTTGATCACCGGGTGGCTGCGGTGGGAAGACGACACCTGGGCCCGGATCGAGCTCGTCGGTGACCACACGCTGCGGTATGGGTCGGAGAGCAACCGTGGCCGGATCGACGAGGCCGGTTCGACGCTCACCGTCCGCAAGTCGCGCCTCAAGCAGATCCAGCCCGCCACCACCCGTTGACGGCTGGGCGGTTGTCGGAGCCTGTGGGGACACTGCGGCCATGAGATCACCGGCTCCGGCGGCGCGGGTGCCCGTCGAGCAGATCCCGCGCCAGGCGGCCGAGCTGCCGCTGTGGCGATACAAGAACGTGATCTGGCGGCTCATGGAGTACGCCGAGCTCGCCGAAGTGGACTGGCAGATCATGGGTCTGTCCCACCGGCCTTGCCGGATCGGCCCGTCAGGTGGACAGCAGCGCCACGTCGGTGCGACGGCGGTTCTCGGCAGCGACAGCCACTACCACCTGATGACCGCGGGAAAGCTGGCCTGCGGCGAACCTGACTCCGCCGGTGTGGTTCACCACAGCAGGCACTACCGGGTCTTCAAGCGTGACAACAGGTACACCGCCAAGCCGGTCATCGCCAATGCAGCCGAGCAAGCAGAGTGGGAAACGGTTGGGCGCGAACATGAGTGGACGTTCACGCTCACCGACGTGGTTCGCGAACCCAGCCTGACCCACACTCGCGAACGCTGCGATCGCGGCGTGTGGCCGGCGTACTTCAACCCCAACACCAAGCTCGGCAAGATCACCCGGATACTCGTCGAACAGTTCGGTGCCGACTGCCACATCTGCAGGCGGGCGCCGGAAATCGTCGTCGACCACGACCACCTCACCGGGGCGGTGAGAGGCCTGCTGTGTGCCGATTGCAACGGCGGCGTCGAGTACTGCGCGCACCTGTTTGGATGCGTCTTCGCTGAGTACCTGAACGCGCCGCCGGCCGCCGAGCTCGGGCTGCACTACGGCAAGTACAAGAAGACCGAAGCCGACAAGCGCAAAGAGGCGCGTCGATGGTGTAGTCCAGTTGGCGCTGCAGGATCGCGAGGCGCTCGTCTTTGCGCAGGACGCGGAACATGGCCACCTGGTTGAGTCGGGCGTAGTCGGCGCGGGCCGCGCGGACGACCGCGAGCTCGCCGGCGGTGGTGAGGGCCAGGACGCCGACGTGGTCGGGGATCTCGGCCGCGGCACGGGGTGCCCTGGCTTCGGAGGTCACGACGTTGACGTGCTCGAAGCAGAACGAGTAGCTGAACAGTTGCAGTTCGAGGCGGCTGAAGCTGTCGAGATCGGTTTTGATCTCGTAGGCGCTCGCGGTGTCGTTGATGATGACTGTGTCGGCGATCGACATCTGGACAGGTAGCTCAATGATGGCGTTGTCGGCCGCAGTCAGGCCCTCAACCAGGGTGTTCTTGTAGATGTACTCGCAGCGATAGTTGTTGCGCACCAACGTGTATGCCGCTTCGAATGCGTCCCTCAGTGGGGCGGAATCGTCGACCAGATCGAGGAGCGGTTGGAGCCGGTCCAGTGGGAGCGGACGGTGCTGGTAGGACCGTTCTCGGATTACCCGGGTAGAGAAGGCCTGGGCAAGTTGCCGGGCGTGCTGATACTGCAAGGTCGTCATGGTTGGTCGCAGATGGTGCGGGGCGGGGCGGCGTTCACTGGGTTCGTGGTCGGCTGATGCCTGCTTCGCGCCTGACTGCGGAGTAGAAGTCGATGTGGCCGCACGGGTTCTTCCAGCCGTCGCAATTGAGTCGTCGTGATCCGTCGTAGGACAGCGTCCGGAAGATGTCACCGCGCGGTCCGCCGCATCGTGGGCATTCCCACAGGAGGGTCACCTTCACGCTGTGCAACCCGTCGTGTTCGTCGCGGCCGGGAATCTCCACAGTTCGAACAGTGGGGGTGTCGGCATTGTCAGTTGTTGACGCTGGTACTTGATTCGTCGCCATGTCAGTCAGTTCCTCTCAAAGTCTGCGAAAGTTCGTGTAGGTCAACGTCGCAGCGGGACTGAGCCGGTGGTCTCGGGGTCGGGTCCGGCGGGGCGGGTCTGGCTGGTGGGTTGCTCGCTGTTTCGTTCGGAGCTGAGGTGTTCGTTGTAGGAGTAGGGCATTTCCCACTGTTGGCGGCCGGCGTGCCAGACCACGGTGTCGACGTAGAGGTGATCGATCGAGCTGTAGTGCGGCGGGTGGGGTACGTAGGCGTTGACGAAGACCCTGGCGTCGTGGACATGCAGTTGGGTCTCGCGGCCCCAGCGCGAGATCCTGCCGGCCTCGGTCAGTGCGCCGGCGCAGAGGCTGGGGGAGGCCACCTCCAGCGTGGGCAGGGCGCCGCGAATCATGGTGGCCCAGGTGTTGACTTCGGGCTGGGCCAGGCAGGACAGGATCGCGATGCGCCGGCCGAGGGATGCTGTGTCTGCGTTGAGTTGTGCGACCAGGGCGCGGGTTGCGGCCTCGTCGAAGCTGCCGAACTGGGCGGCCTGGGCTCTGGCGCGGCGGCCGGCGGCGCGGCGCTGCAATGGTCCGGGGGTGGTGAGGGTGTGGCATTTCTCGAGGCTGGTCAGTGTGGGCATCGGTATCACCGCTTTCTCTCCTGGGGCCATTGGTGGTGTGGACGGTTGTTCTTGCGGGGCGGGTTGTTTCAGGTGGTGTGCGCCCGGAAGTAGGTCAGTGCGGCGGGCAGCGACATCGCGTAGCCGCCGGGGTAGGGCTGCTGGAAATGGCCTTGCCACAGGCCGACGATGGCCACGTAGTTGTCGTTGATCTTCATGTAGGTGGGGCCACCGGAATCGCCGGATTGGCCGGTCTGGGTGACGGTGATCAGCGGGTTGTCGACGCTGCTGACGAAGCCGCAGATCTCGCGCTTGGAGCCTGCGCCGAAATGGCAGACCCAGTCGGACTCGCGGGCGTTGACGTAGGTGATCACCTGGTAGTTGGTGTTGGCGATCCGATCGGACCAGGCGACGTCGCCGAAATCGATCAGCCACCAGTCTTTCTGGGGAGGCTTGCCGTCCCTGCCGGGGGTGAAGCTGATGCTGACGGTGCGGCCGCTGACTCCGGCGTCGAGATTCTTGATCGGCTCATCGGATCCTGCTGAGGCGCAGTGGCCGGCGCTGACACCCATCGTGTGCCCGGCGACGCGGTAGACGTAGCCAAGGGTGCAGCGAGTGCCGTCTTGGACGATCACATCACCGGCTGTCACAGGGCCGGAGGGACGTGCCTGAGCGTGCGGAGCAACCGCAATTACGGTGAATGCAAAGAATGCTGAAAGCACGAAAAAGAATTGCGCAGTGAATAGCGCAATTCGTCGCAACCGCTGGGGCGGGGCGAGGTGTCGGTGGTGCGCCACCAATCGGACGATATCGGAGATTCAGTTTTCCCGTTTCACGCCGCAGGAGTGGTGGTAGGCGGTGGTGTCGGGGGTGGGGCGCATGGTGGCTTGGGCGGCTGCTTGTCGAGGTGTGGTGGCCAACGTGCATACAGACAGGCCGAACAACCGATATGCTTGAGTCAGAGTTTCAGTCCGGCGTTGCCGGGTTTGCTGACGAGGGAAGGCTGGTCATGGGCGAGGAGCCGCAAAACATAGCCCCGCCGACAGCCGCTCACCTCGAAACCGGGCAGGAGCGGCGTCGCCGTCAACGGCGCGAGTACCACCAGCGCCGCACCACTCGCACTGCTGGAGGCCAGGAGCACGGCCGCCGGTGGACGATCGCCGACGCCAGAATCGCCCTCGACATGCGATTGACGGTTCCTCAGGCTGCGACGCAACTGAGCCGCTCGGCCAGCGCTGTGGAATCGCTACGCAAACGGTGGCGCAACGGAACGCTGCCGATCGGGCTGACCGATCAGGTGCCACGCGCACCGAAACGTCCCGACGCCGACCGCTCAACACCCTGATCCATCCATCCACCAGCAGGCAGGCTTTGACATGGAGTACCTGGTCACCACACCCACCGGGACATACCGCATCGAGCAGAGCGCCCCCGAAGTTGACGACGTCATTGCGATGCTGGATTGGCTCGTGGAAAAACACGCCATCACCGGCCCTGGGCCGCTGGCGGTGCACTCACGTCAGCAGGTGCTAGCGGCCTTGGGTCGACCCACAATTCCCGACGACAAAAACAACCCCTTTCCCGAGCCCGACGTGATCGTCGGAGAGGAAGCCGCCGGTGCATTCACCCGCGGCTGGCTGGAGTGGAGAGCCCAGGACTGGCTCGACGGGAAGTACCGAAAGGCCGCGGCCGCCCTCGGCGATGTCGACACAGACCTGCCCGAGGCGGAGGCGACCCCGGCCGAAGCTGCGGACGACAGCGGCAACGACACCACGCCGGCCGATGGCGAAGGGCCGCCATCGAACGCACCCGTGCCCACCCAGTCGGACGATCCGGCGGCGTGGGTCAAGGGTCGCCGCGTGTGGGAAGCGCCTGGAGCCGCTGATGAGCGGGTGGTCATCATGTCCTCGCGCGGCGTCGCTGTTCCCTCCGGTTGGGTGTTGACGCGTCATCTGCCCGAGGCGCGCAACATCCCGCGATTCCTGAACTGGCATTGGCGCAAGCCCCCGGCCAACGGGCTGCCGCAGATCTGGTTCACCGCCGAAGCCATGGACGCGATCGGCATCGCGGTCGAAGATGCTGACCCGGACGAGGTCAAAGAGATCGTCGCTGAGCACTTCGGATGCCGTGTCAGCTGGGCACAGTCAGGGTTTTTCACCTGCCGCTGGGGAACCGGCACCAACGCCGACAGCGACGTCGACGAGGACAACGAGAACGGAGCATCAGCCCCGACCCGGCGATCCGCGCAGCTGGTTTTTGTGCCCTGGCTCCCGCTCGATCCGGCCGACGCTCGGCCCAACGATCTCGGAGTGGCAGGCACCCTGGACACCGATACCGAGTTGCCCGAAGACGAAGACGAGGCCGTGCCGATTCTGGCCGAGCGTATTGCCTGGATCGCGGGCCTGGGCCAAGGTGTTGCGCCGGCATCGCGGTGGAGCACCGTGGGTGCGGCGTTCGCCGATGTGAAGCGCCGCGGCAGCACCATCAAGAACGTCAAAGGCTGCCCCCTGCCGGGGGAGGTTCAGGCCACCCAGTCTGACCTCGACCCAGACCTGCACATCAGCAAGCGGCCGCACAAAGCGCGCGGTGAGCACCGCAAAGTGGAGACAGACCAGCGGTCGGCGTACCTGGCCTCAGCGATCACGGGCGAGTTCGGGTACGGCGATCCCACCCGTGTCGAGCACCCCGAACCTGAGATGTTCAACGCCCAGAACCCGCCGTTTGCGCTGTGCCGGGTCACGACACCGGCCGGCGACAAAATCGACGGGCTGGATCGGCGCCTGCCGCTGCCTATCGAGTACATGGCGTGGGACGAACCGCGCACGTTCTGGACCACCACTCGCGGTGTGCGGCACCTCATCAGCCCAACCGATCTCGGTGGCGCCGGCCTGGCCCCCGTCGAGCTCGGCATTGACGCGGCGTGGGTATGGCCGCACCAGTCGCGGCTGCTGCGGTCGTGGGCTGATGCCATCCGCAAGCGACTGATCGAGGCCATTGCCGAGGGCCGTAAAGACCGCGAAGACATGCTCAAGGCGGTGTACAAGGCCTATCTGGGACGGATGCGGTCGGCCAAGTGGTCCCCGCAGCAGTACCACCACCATCAGCCGGTGTGGTTCGCGGCGATCACGGCCGACACCCGTGCCCGGGCCATGGCGTTCGCCGTGAACATCGCCCAAACCCACAACCTGTACCCAGTGGCCGCCGACGTCGACGCCTGGATGTACTGGCTGCCGCCCGAGATCGATCCGTCGGTGCTGGCCGAAGAATCGACTGCCAACGGCAAGTACCGCATCAAGGCCATCGAAGAAACCACCACCGGTGAACAGCCATGAGAAAAATCCGCCGCCGCACCGGCGGGCCGGAGGCGCCACCGCCTGCGCCGCCTCCACCAGCGCCGCCACCGCCGCAGCCGCGCACCTCCGACGAGCTGGTCGACGGCCGCAGCGGGGTGAGCGCCGCACTGTGGGGCCTGGCCAAGCGCAAGCTGCGTGAACTGCGCGGGCGGCGCTGGGAAACCGCTAAAGAGCACGAGCGGGTCGCTGAGGCCGACCGCCGCGCGCGCCAGGAGCTGGCCAAGAGGATCGAACGGGAAACCGGACGCCGCCCGGCCGAGCGGACGCTGCGCCGGCACAAGTCGGCCGGCAGCGCGCCGCGAGGCGTCGATGAGGAGAAGATGGCCCGCCAGGCGGCCATTGACCATGCCGGCAGCATCGCCAAGTTCGGCCGCCAGTTCGGTATGTCCACCTCGGCAGTCAAACGTTGGCGCGACCACGGCGGTGACCTGCCCGAGGAGATGCCAGAAAGTTTGCGGTTTGAAGTCGCGATCGTGGCCACGCTGTTCAGTAAGGGCGAAAGGTACAAGACTGACCAGCTGTGGCACACCGATATCTACGTCGACGGAGACGCTGTAGCGCGTATCGCGGAGGCTTCGCGCACCGGTGACTACGGCGAAGTCGCCGATCTCATCGGCGGCCTGGCCGCTGACCAATTCCCATGGGTTGGGTCGGCTGAACGCACCTTTGAAGTATCGGAAGTTATCGACATCACTATTGCCGAATAACGGTGAAACGGGGAAACCCCTAATGCTGTTAGCATCCGGCCTATGTGGCGGTCGGATATTGCGCGCTCAGCAATTAGGGAGAATTACCCGCGGTATGTCTGGTTTGTGGCATGGCCGCTGATTCTGCTGGCGCTGGTCGGATCGTGCTCGCGCAGCTGCTCGACCCCTGACACAGTGGCCAGCCCGGACTTCGTCGACGCGGTCACGGCCTCGGGAGCCAACGCGACGTTGGCCTACCTGACTGCCAACCCTGGAGATGCCGAGCGGCTCAAGGCGATCTTTGGTGCGAATCTGATCAAGGCTCCCGAGGGGCAGCAGGGTATTCCGTTGCCGCGTAAGACCGTTCTTTCGTCTACGTCGAGCGCTAAACGCATTGACGGCGAGGAGGGTAAAGCGCCTGACGGCAAGGACGGTTCAGTCTGGTTGGTCAAGGTCAGCATCGTCACTCCGGACGGATCGGAGGTCTGGCAGACCAAGATGCGCGCCACCGCGGGCCCGGCGTTCCGGCCTGTCGAACTGCCCGGCCGGCGGCCCGACGAGCTGGCCGGGCCGGAAGTGGCCCCAGTTGCCGTGAGCTCGCTCGACATCAAATGCGCCGATCTGAACGAGAAAGAGGGCTGCAAGGACTCCGACAAGGCCATAGTGGTGACCCTGCGGGACTTCTTCGACGCATGGCTTTGTGGCAAAGGGGATTTGGCGCGCGACGCCGACACCGCAAAGGTTCCGGCGTTCGCACGCCCGCCCTACAGTCGAGCCCAGATGGTGTCGGTGACCGCAGCGGCGGCCGTGCCCAACAAGGTCGAAGGTGTGCTGCCCGTACAGGTGATCGTCTGGGCGTCGAAAACCTCGACGGAGGAAAATTCCTACACTCTGACCCTCACCGCCTCGGCTGGCCGATGGGTGGTTGCCGATATCGCTTCGCCACCGCCGGTGAAGGAATCCAAATCCGATGCAACCCGCTAGTCGTGAGCTGCCACGTGGCATTCGTTATGTGAGCGAGAGGAATTCGATGAGAACCACGATCACCCCGGACGTCACCGGTGGTGGCAGAGCTGATGACGAAATCCGAATGCAGGAGGTGTGAACGATGAACCAAGCACAAAGTCTAATGATGTCGATCCTCAACCTCGGTCTGATGGCCGCAGGGGTCGCCTGCTTCCTCAAAGGTGGGTTTGCAGTGCACTCGGGAAACGACGGCAATGACGACGTCAATATCCGTGGCTGGAAGAAAATCAGCTCTTGGTGGGCGCTGGGTGCCGTGATGATCATTCCCGGTGCCTGGGGGCAATTCGGCGGGCTCATCCAAAACATCTGGCATTCGCTGTTCTGAACCTATGTTCATCTACACAGCGATTCGACACGTCAAACGGCTCGTCGGCACGACAGGCCGCGGTGAACCACTGTTCGGTGGACCCTACGAAGGCACACGCGACCTGCCAGTCGCCGCGGCCGCAGTGTTCCTGGCCTGCTCGATCGTGGCCGCCGGATTCACACTCGGCCGGGTCACCGGATCCACCATGGGCGGCTTGTCACTCGGAGTTCTCGGCGCCGGCGTGGTGCTCTACATCGGCGTCAAGATCATTCGCCGGCTACGGCGCATGCCGAGGGATGCCTCGGTGCAAGACTGGCTGACCTCGCGTGTGGACATGATCCTGGCCCGACCAACCCAGTTGTCCGGGGCCAATCCGTTCCACCCGGCACAGCAGCGCGACAAGAACCACCCGCTGTTGGCCGCTACTCGCATCGTGCACGGCAACATCCGCGACGTCGGCGGCAAGTTCTGGGCCGAGTACCGCGTGCCCTTCCCGCTGCCCAACGGGCGGGTGACCGACGAGCACAGCTTGCAGGTACTGGAGGAACACCAGCTGCTGTTCCGCGTCCTGCTGCGCCACGGGTTTCACATCGGCCTGCTCAAGGAACCGCAGACGTTCGAGGAGCTCCTCGAGAATTCGTTCACCGAGAATGAGCGGGCTGACGAGGCTCTCGACGAGATCGGCATGTACGCCGATGCCACAGTCGGGCTCCTGGAGCAACTCGTCGCCAAGGCCCAAGACGACGCATCGACGTGGCCGAGCCGAAACGTGTTCACCGCAACCATTTACGTCGGCGACGATGAGGCCAAGGCGGCGATCCGCCGAGACGAGATCATCTCGCATCTGCCATTCACCTGGCACCTGAGGCCCGCCACACCAGCCCAGATGTACTGGGCGTTCTATGCCCACGCAGTGCGCGGCGCCGAGCTGGTCCCCACACTCGGTCGCACCGACCTTCCCGAGGCACTGCCCGACATCGAATTCGACGACGGCGCGATCAGCGATGTCTCACTACGCCGCCGGTTCAGCCTCACCGGAGAGTACCTGTCGCCGGTGCTCAAAATCACGACCGGAAACACCACGACATACCAGGCCATCCTCACCGCGAAACTGCCCGACGTGATCGACTGGCCCGACACCGATATTTTCAGCACCTTCGCCCACATGGAAGCGCCGATCGACGTCGCCATCCGGTGCAGCCCCAAAGACCGCGGAGTCGTCGAAGAGGAAAACAAAAAAGCCAACACCATCATCACCGACAACCAGGACGAAACTGCCCACCTCAGTTCGGCGGTCAAAGCGTTCAGTCGGGAAGAACAACTCCACCAGCTGTACTCGGAAAAACTCGCCGAAGACCCTGACCTGCACAGCGTCACGTTCAACATCTTCATCGCCGTCGGCGGGCGCACACCCGAAGACGTTGCGCAACTGGTGGAATCGCTCAACACCACGTTCTCGCGGTCCAAGATCAAATTCCGGCCGCCGCTGCCCGGCCAGCAGGAGCAGCTGTGGACCGCGATGCAACCAGGCGCGCCACGCAGCGCGATGCTCGACAACATCGTCGACGAAACCACGATCGACGAATTCGCCGAGTTCATCCCGTTCACCACGGCGACCATCGGCCACGAGACCGGCCCGATCTGGTGCCAGAACCTCACCACCGGCCTACGCGATCTCGTGCGGGTCGACGCTGATGAGATCCTGCAGTCCAACCGCGCCAGCACCATCGCCCTCATCACCAGCCCCGGCGGTGGAAAATCCTCGTTCGGCAAAGTGCTGGCCTACCAAGCGCACGGCCGGCGTCAATCATGGGGCGCCATCGACCGCAGCAACATCAAGGTCCAACTCAACCCGCTGCGGCATACAGGCGAATGGGTGAAGTTCGCCGAAGCGCTGCCGCCCGACGAGGTCCAGGTGATCGACGTTGCCGAACCACCCGGTTCGATGGATCCACTCAAGGTCTGGGCGCATGCCCCCCAGACGGCGTCCCTGCGCGCCTTTGCCCTGCTGACCGAGCTGCTGACCCTGGCCGACGATGAGCAAGAGCTGGCGCTGCGTGAGGCCCTCAACCCAGACAACCTGGGGTGCGGCAAGATCGAATCGATGATGGCGCTGTCGCGCTATCTCAAGGCGCAGCCCGAACGGGCCGCGAAGCTCGTCGGCCGCAAGATCGCGTCGTGGGCATACAACCCGTTCGCCGCCGCAGTGTTCGACGAGAGCCTGCCGGCGCTGACGCTGACCGCACTCGGCACTGTGTTCCGCACCCACGGATTTGCCCTGCCGAGCGCGCAGCGAGTGTTCAACGAGCACCTGTACAAGAAGCTGCAGCCCGAGGAGCGCTACGCACTGGCGATCTACCCGCTGGTGGTGGCGTTCCTGGATGCGGCCTTCGAGCAGCGCGACGGCACATCGTGGCTGTTTATCGACGAATCGTGGACAGTGACCAGGACGCCGCTAGGTCACCAGATGATGGAGCCGAAACTGCGCGACGACCGCAAGCACCGGAAGGTCACGGTGTTCATGTCGCACGCGGGCCAGGTCGACCTGGCTGACGATATCTACAAGCTGATCACCATCAAGTTCCTCGGCAAGGCCGAAGACCGCGACCTGGCGATAGCCAATCTTGAGTGGTTCCAAGCGGTTCCGATCAATGAAGGAACCATCAAGGAAGTGATGGAGATGAAGAACGGCAGGTTCTTCATGTCGATGATCAACGATTCCGACGACGTCGAGGGCGACGGTGTCGGTGTCGCCCAGGTCGCTGAGGTGCAGTCCCTGCTCCCGGCTGATCCCAGGCTGCGCGAGGCGCTCAGCACCACACCGATCGATCAGCGTAAAGGTCGCGAATGAAGCGAGGCGGCAGCATGATCCGGACTGTTCGGCGGCTCGGTGTGATCGGGGCTGCGTTTGTCGGTGTGGCTGTTGTCGGCGCGTTGGCCGGTGCGCCGGCGGCGTTGGCTGACACTGGGGACGGGATCGTGCCCGCCGACTCGCACAGCATTCCAATCACCGAGTATTTGTTCGGATTCAACTACGGTGCAGGAGTATTCGGCGTGGCGGCCACTCCGACCACGACGATCCCTGCCGCGTTCGCCATCGTGATGTTCGGGCTGTTCATCGCCGGCTGGTGGTTGGCGTTCTGCGTGTTCAACCTGTTCCTGAAAATGGACTGGCTCAGCCCGATTGTGCGGGTGGCTGAAAGCGTTGCTACCTCGATAAGCAACCAGTTCGGTGACCAGTTCGTGTTCGGGGTGATTGGCGCCACCATGCTGCTGACCATCACTGTGTTCGCGCTGCGCAACCAAGCCGGCCGGGCCTGGCATCACGTTGCGCTGACCATCGTGTGCATGGGCATCGGTGTGCTTATGGTGCTGCCGGTGGGGGAGGCCGCCCACCTGCTCAAGATGGGGCGCGATATCGCGGCCGAGACCGGCTCCTCGATCACCGGACATCCCGCGGGAACAACCCCGAGCGCCGGGCTTGTCGATGAGTTCGTCCGCAAGCCTGTCCAGCGCTGGCAGTACGGCCGCGATATGGACTCGCTGGGGTGTGGCTCGGCCTGGGACCAGAAGATCGCCGAAGGCGACGCCGAGAAGATGAAAGACGCGCCGCTGATGTGCCCGGGCGGCGATGTCGGCGCCCAGATGCACGCTCACGCGATGAATCCCGCTGCGGCACTGCCGTCGAGCTTCCTCTACCCGATGTTCATGATCGTGATTGTCGCTCTGGTGTTCATGATCGTGAAAAATATGGGCTCCACCGCCGTCGGGGCGCTGATCCACGCGGCATTCATCAAACCGGGCCTGGTCGCTGTTGGTACCTCGATCGGGCAGCGTTTCCTGATCCGCAACGGCATCGACGGATTCACCGCGGCATTCGTGTTCGGCGGGTACCTGCTGATGTTCTTTATCAGCGCCGCCCTGGTCGGCATCCTGAGTGCTGCAGTACCGGCATCCGACGTCGGCATGCTGATGACGGTGCTGGTGATGATGTTCACCGTCGGCGGTGTGCACTACGCCGGGCAGAACCTGCGGAGCATGAAGAACGCCATCGGTCAGGCGGTCCTGCCCGCGGGCAGCCCGAGCATGTACGGCGCGCCGTCGCGGGCGCCGGCGATGGCCCGGCAAGCCACCCTGCACGCCGCGCACGCGGCGGCCAACGAGGTTCGCACTCGTCGGCGGATGGCGAAAGCCGTTGCGGCCAAGACTGCAACCAAGGCCGCCAGTGACGTGGTCGCCCCCGAAGTGGCCATCCCGGCGCAAGTCCTCAACAGCTTCGCGCACGAAGTGCTGCGCACTGCCCACCACTACCGCACCGTGCACCACGGCGGGAGTGGAGTGGGTGGCGGCTACACCGGCAGCGGCAGCGGCAGCGGCAGCGGCAGCGGCAGCGGCGTGGCCGGCGGGCGCAGCGGCTCCCGCTCGGTCAACTACGGCGGATCCGGTACCAGTGGCGGGAGCGGCGGTGTCAATGCGCGTCAGCTGGCCCGGCGCAGCAGTCAGCGGCGGGCCCAAGCGCGCGCCGCCGAATCTGGCGCCGCAGGACCGAACCGGGGCAGCCGGGCCGTCGAGCGGCCGCCGGCGTTGCCGGCGCCGCTGCGCGGTGGCAGTGGTATCCGGCACCCCTCCGGGGCTGCGATGGTGACGCAGGGCGCTGCACCGCAGCCGGTGGCCGGCGGTGGCTACAGCGGAGGCTCGGCGCCTGGCAGAGCGCCTGCGGTTTCCGGCGCCGGCCGAGGCGGGCCGTCGTCGGGATCCGCGGCGTCAGCAGCACCACGGCCGACCGGTTCCAACCAGGCCCTGCGACGTGCAGGAACGGTTAACGCTGCGCGTAGTGCGGCGCGCAACTTCCGCAGGGGCCGTCAGTGATCAAGGTCGTGGTCTTGGCGATGGTGGCCATGTTCTCAATTCCGTTGGCGTTCATCGTGTTCTTGGTGGGTCCACAGTCGGTCAATGATCTCAACAACATGGTGGCGGCCTGCCGAACCGTGCTTGGTATGCCGCCGCGGCCTGACACCACCGTCGCCGAGATCGGCGGCGCAGACGCCGACGAGGTGGCCACCACGCCGCTGACCACCACCAGCGGCGGTGACGCCGAAGACCCCAGCGCCACCCCGACGACACTTGTCGAGCCGGTGCCCGAACTTCGCGGATTCACCGCCTACGACTTCGTTTCGTCGCTGAACACGATCGACAACTGGCGCGAGCTACCCGCCGAGGAACTCTTACGCTGGGCGCTCAACCCGCCGGCCTCCCCGCTGCCGCCAGGTGCCCAGGTATTGCCAACCCTGCCTGAGACCCTCACCATGGCCGACCCTGTCGAATCAGCACCGCAGGACAGCTACAGCCGTGCCTGCGCGGCCGTTGTGAGCCGCGCAACCAAGAGCGAACCCCCCAACGGTGAGAACCGCACCGTCAGGCCCACACCGGACGCACTGGCCGCCACTGAGGGCACCACGACCGACGCGCTCGGACTGCTGCGCGTCTCCGACCCCGCGGCCGCTCAGTCCGATCCGCGCCAGTTCTATCTGCAGTACTGGCCGGTGACGGAGGTCAAACCCGGCGACATCGTCTTGTACGACTTCACGACCGCTGGCCCCGCTCACTTCGGCCTGGCGCTGAGCGCGCAAGTGATGCTCACGACAGGCAGCTGCTGCGTGCCTGGCCCCGTACAGCGGCGACCCATTCCGACCAACGCCAGCGCGCTGAGCATCACCCCGATAGGCCCCGCAGCACAGGAGAACCCGAACTCATGACACCGATCGACTTCGCGATCATCATCGGCGGCCCGCTGGCCATGCTCACGCTCAGCTACGGGATCCCGGCACTGGCCGACCGGCTCACCGCCGGCCCGGGCGTCTCTGAGGAGTACGTGGCCCCTTACCAGCGTCGCTATCTGCTCGACGTGGCGCCGGCCGAGGAACCGCGCCGCGGCGTGCTGCACGGCATATCGAACTGGCAATCCCTGCTCAGCACCCTGCACATCAAAGCGCCAAACGCCCTGTGCGGTGAAAGCCTGGTCGGTGACGAACAACCGGGCGCGCCCGGTCGAAATCTGCCCAGGTGCCCGCAATGTGTGGTCCGGGCGCCATGGGCGCCGGCATCGGCCGTGCTGGAGCCCGCGCAATGAGCCCCGGTGTCGTCGCCATCATCGTGGCCGTGGCCGGGTTAGTCGCCGTCGCACTCAACGCGATGCGCCACAACGTACCGGTGACACGCTTGGGCCCCTACCTGGCGCTGGCCGCGATCGGTGGTTTCATCGTCACCGCTGTGGCCTACCTGTACGTTCCGGTGTTGTGGCTGGCCCTGGCGTTGGTCCCCGGAGTGGGGGCCTGGTGGCTCAGCGACGTCATCGGTGCGCGCAACTACCACCGTCGCGCGCACCAGTTGCTGCTGCTGGCCCGGTTGAAAGAGGCAATCCCTGGGTGGGAGGGCCACTCGATGCTCATTCAATGGGACGGCGGATACAACCCCGCCGATATCGTCGAGATCAAGGTTGGCCTTCCCGCGAAAACGATGCCCGCCAAGGTCATTCCCAACATCAAGACCGTTGTCGTCGAGACCGTTGGCGGCCACTGGTCGGCGGGATCCAAGCAAACCGTCGTTACCCTGCGCCGCAGCACCCCCGTCGTTGACGCTGAGCCGGTGCGCAAACTCAAAGACGTTCTCTCCGACAATAACTGCTTCGGCACCGATTTCAAGCTGCCGTTCCACAAGCTGTCCGACGACGGATCGGTGGTCGAGGAATACAAGGTCGCCTACGGCAAAGGCAACCTGTTCGTGACCCCGCAGAAGCGTTCTGGAGTGGAGCGGATCCTGCGGCAACGCATCCTGGTCCCGTCCGGATCGTGGATGTTCGAATGGAACCTCCCGGCCGCCGAGATGAGCGCCAAACGCTCAGCGTTCGAGCCGATCATGTACGCCCCGCCGATCAAGCACTTCGTCGCCTCCCGTCAGGAAGCCGCCGAACGATACGAACAGACCCGGATCATCATGGGGCAGTACGGCGACGGCGAAGATGTGATCTGGAACCCCGTCGCTGAGAGCGCACCGCACTGCAACACCTGCGGGGCGTCAGGCAAGGGCAAGACGTCATGGGCGCACAACCTGCTGCAGCAGACCGCCGCCGCCGGCTGGTGCAACATTGTCGCGGACTTCAAGCTCAGCAAGAGCTTCCGCGGCTTCCTCGACTGGCCGAACTGCCACGTCGTCACCAACGGCTTGTACTCCAACGTCAAAACCATCTACTACGTCGTCGAGATCCTCAACCGGCGCCGCCAAGACAACGCCGCCCACAACGGCATCAACACCGATGTGCCGATCCTGTTCCTGATGGACGAATACGCCGAGTTCGCGATGCAGATGACCAAAAACGTCTGGCCCCGGTTCAAAGACAAGAACGCGCCGAGCCAGCCGCCGGTGCTCGGCGAGATCGACCAGCTGATCATCATGGCCCGCGAATTCCGCATCCACATCGTGACCATGCTGCAGAAGCCAGCTGCCGAGTTCATCAACACCAACATCATCTTCAACTCCGGCAAGAAAATTCAGGTCGGCCAGATGCCCGGCGCGATGTCGAACGTCTACTGGGGCAACTACGAGATCGGCTCGTCTATCCCCGACCTACGCGGCCGCGGCCTGGTCACCGACTTCGCCGACGGAGTCCCAGCACGCGAGTTTCAGGCCTACTACACACCCGACCCGGCGAAAGCCCGCAAACCCGAAGACCTGGCGATCCTTTCCGAACTACTCCCGCCGGAGTCTCTGTATCCCCGGGTGGTCTTCGACATGCCCAACCCCTACGACATTACCCAGTGGGAACAGATCATCGAGTCGCCCTGGGAGCTGGCCGACGACCGGCCCGATCTCGACCCGCTATCACCGCACTACGTGCACCCACCGATCTTCACCTACGACACCTTGAAGGACTTGAACCCGGCCTCGATGAGCGTTCAACGGTGACGACCAACCCAACGTTATTCTGGAGACACACGATGAGTAGCCGCACCGCACCGCGTGCTGACAGCACGACAACCGGTGTCGAGCAACACCTGACCGAGATGGCTCACGGCCTCTTCGGCAAGACCGCCGCGATTGTCGACGTTGCGGTAGGCCCTGACGGTGCGCCGTCGGCCTTCACGGTGACGTTCGACGCCCCAGCCACCAGCGTGCTGGCCGATCCACAGCGGCGCCGGCACGCCGAGTGGCGGCTGGGCGACTTCCTCGATCCCTCCGGCACCAACCCCGCACTGTGCGTGTGGGATCTGCCGCATTCCACGGTGACCGTGACCTCCGGTCACCTCCGGGACGGCGACAGTGGGACAGTGGCCGATACGGACGGGCGGGCGTAAACGAATGCGCACCAGTGTGACGAATCCACACCAGTCGAGCAGCGGCCCCACTCGACAGCAGACCGGCACGGGCCGGGGTGCGGGAAACGTCAGCATCCTCAACCGCCCTGAGGCAGCCAGCTACCCTCAAACCGTGACCAATCAGTCCGAGGGAGACACCGCAGCCGGAGGTGGCCAGGCCGCGCCATCCGGCGAAGCGGCTCCCTGGGACGTGCGTGACATCGCGCTACCGCGCTACGTGACGGCAAGTTGGGTCGACGAGATCATCGGAACCCCCGAGGGCGATGACCTCGTGCGGGCCAACATCGTCTCGCACAGCAAGGACCAAGGCCAGCGCATCGCGTGGAAAGTGCTGTGGCAGACCATCAGTTTCGACACGCGGTGGCGCCAGCACGTCAGCAGTCTGCTGCGTGCCGATCGCCGCTACGCCAAACAAGCACTCGACGGAGGACTGAAGGGCAAGGCCGCCGGCCGGGCCCGCGACTACCTCAACAACATCGATGGCGCGCTGGCCCGGATCCGGCGTGAGGCCGGTGGACCGCTGGCCTGGGGACCGGCACGCTACGCGAAATACTCCGCCGAGGCGCGCGAAGACATCGAATATCTGGCGTTGTCGATCGCCGAGCACCGCGCCGGCGCGCTCACCAACGAGGAGCTCTACGCCGTGCTGGCCGATCTGGGCTTGGACCCCAAGGGCCGGCAGGTGCCCGGCGAGGCCTGGCCTGGAGATCGCGAACAGTAGTTACTGACGGATAGCTGCTCGACGTAGTCGCAGCTGAATTCTCGGCGACACGCGCTCCACCTGCGAATGGCGGAGTGAAACGCGTTCGTCGACAAACTGATATCGTTCACCACATCATCCGCCAAGGCGCTGCTTGTTTGCACTGTGCGCCAACGGGATTCACCGCAATTACCTGCGACGACTGGTTCGAATGGGAGAGCCGCTGACATGACGACCACTCTGGCCGAACGCCCCACCCGCAACGGGTCTACTCCGGCGATGCCCGAGCACCTGCCCCGCACGGCTGACGCCGCGGTGGTTGCGCCTGCGCCGCCCGCCGTACCGAGCGCGACGCCGCCGGCATCCGAGCCGAAGGCCTCCATAGCCGATGAACGAGAGACAGCGCGCCGCAGCTGGTTCAGGTTGACCAGAACCCCGAAACCGAAACTCGACGAGGAAACCGCAGCAGTCGTTGCCGCGCAACGGTTCTGCTGGGCATGGCTGGCGTTCGCCACCACGATCTCGATCGGCGCCAACTTCACCCACTCATGGATGACAGCACCCGAGAACATCCGGGTTCTGGCCTCCATCATGTCGCTGTGCCCGCCGATATTCCTTTTGGGCTCAACACATCACGGCGTTCTGATGATCAAAGCGCGTCGCTTCGGATGGCCGTTCGTGATGTCGCTGCTGATGACGATACTGCTCGCGGCGCTGTCGTTTCGGTTGAGCTACGACGCCATCAGCTCCCTGGTCACCATGCTTGGCACCGCACCGCAGCGCGCTGGCATTTGGCCGATCATCAACGATCTGTCGATCGTCAACTCAACGCTGGGACTGTTCGTCCTCACGCGAAACCGAAACAAGAAACGCACAGCTGGCAGCTCGACGAGCACGGCGGGCCTGCGCGGCTGGCTGGCGGCCAAGATCGCCGGACCGGCCGAGATTGACCTCGCCGGCCTGCTCGACGGCTCGCCGATGAGCGCGCCCGAGCGGGAACTGTGGTGGCACCGCGTGGCCACCGTGGTCAAGGCCCGCAACGAGCACGTCAAGGCCGTGGCCGACCGCAGCGCCGACGAGATCGCCACGGTTCTGCGGCTGACCTTCGACGATGATGTGCCGCAGCGCAAGATCGTGGACATGATGCCCAACGTCAACCATCACCGGATCGTGCGGGCCATCACCAACGCCGGTGCCGAGGTGCTCAAGCGCACCGCGCCCGAGTCGTCGGAGTCCTCCGAATAACCCACGGGGCGGCAGGAGCCCCGTAGCAGTGCCTGAACGACGTGCCGGCGGATCGAAATCGATCCGCCGGCACGTCTTGTATAGCGAGGGCATCGCAGCGCCGTCACGGCGCTTCCAGCGGTTGCGGCGACTCTGCGGCGGGCCGGTGCCCCGACAGCTCGTGGTAACCGATGGTGTTGGTGAACGATGCCCCCTCGAACAGGCGCACCGAGACGGTTTTCGCGTTCGCTCGTACCACGGCGTACCAGCTGCTCCGGTACTTAACCTCAGCGCCCTTGCTGACGGTCTCGCGGCTGTAGGTGTTGGCCCGCCCCTCGGCCTGCAGTTCGGCGTAAACGCCCTTCCAGTACTCAATCTGATCGAGGGTCTGTGCCAGGCGGGCGGCGACCCGCTCGCGGTAGTCGCCGGTGGCCGGCGGGAACTCGTCGACGTACTCGGTGTTGGCGGTGCGGGCCACGACCCGGCGGTGACCGTCGAGGACGCGCTGGTCTCGGCGCTGGTCGGCCTCGAGGCGGTCGATTCGGTTCTTGACCGTGACCGGGCTGTAGCGGTGTGAGGTGGTGTGCGCCGCGGCGTCTGCCCGGTGCGCCGCGTTCTTGGCAGTGTCGGTGGCGTCGATCGCGCGGCGAGTGGCGTCGTGGGCCCGCTCGATCGCCCGCCGATGCCGGCGCTCGCTGTGGTGGCCGATCTTAATTGGCTCACCCCCGGGAGGTAGGGCTGCGACGGCGCGAGCCTCGGCCTGCCACGCCGCATCGGCGGCCTGGGCCTTGCGCTCGGCCTTGTCGCCCAGGGCCTCGACGCGGTCCTCCTGACGCTGGGCCCGATCGGCTTCGGCGAGCTCGACGGATCGGTGCCCGGTGCCGATCCGCTCACTGACCTGATGGCCGGCCTGGCGCAGGGCTTCGGCGGCCCGGCTGATCTTGAACATGTTGGGCTGCTTGTCGCGGCTTGACGGGATTCCCCAGAGTCCCAGCGTGCGGAACCAGCGAAACCCGCAGGACTTCAGGATGGTGTTGGTTCCGTCGCCGCGGCTGGTGCCGTAGACCAAGGTGCCATCTTCGGCGTTGTGCACAATCTCAATCGTCGGAGCCTGCTCCAGCGCTGGTAATGCCCTGTCGGACGGCGCGATTGCCGCCCCGTCAACGGTGGCATTGATGTCGGTCTGAGTGGTGGAAGTGTGTTCGTTGTTCATCATCATGACTAGATGGTATCTAGTCATACCGACAAGTTGTGTCGACGCAGGGCAACAACTACTGACTTGACAATGTCTAGTCAAACAATGCAGAATGAAGACACGAGCGACGAACGAGGAGGCCCCGGCCGGACGTTCACGAATCGCCACCAATCACCCCAAGGAAGGGAGCCCTCGATGGCCCGCCACCTGCACGCCGTTCCCGACCTGCCCGCTCCGGCCGCGCCCGTCGCAGTCCCCTCGATGGAACGCGACGAAGCGATCACCGCCATTCGCGCCGCACTCAAGCAGCGCAGCGACAAGCGCTGGAGCGTGCGAGGCGGCCGCGGTACCTCGTGGGGCTGGATCACGATCATCGCCCCGCCGGCCCGCCGCGGCGAGTGTGGCGAAATGACCAACGAGGACTGCAAAGAACTCGGCGAGCTGTTCGGCCTAGACCACCCCGCCCACTTCCAAGGCATCACCGTGCCCGCCGGTAGCGACTACCGCCAGGAATACGTGGCACGCGCCGAAGGTCGCAAGCCCGAAACCCTCGGCAAGCCCTACTGGGACTGACCCCAAACCGACTGAGAAGCAACGACGAAAGGACGCCCACGATGGCAAAGACACTGGAGGCCTTCGCCGGAGCCCAACGCTACAACTACTGCACCTTGCCCACCATCGACGTCGAGATCCTGCCCAACATCCGCCACTGCGAATGCGGCGAGCCGGTCAGCTTCGACGAGAGCATCGGATTCTGGGGCGGCTGGGTCCACACCTCGCCCGACGTCCCCGACCACGGCCGCGTCGCGGTGAAACTCCGCTGCAAGTACTGCAACAGCGAGGACCACGTCCGATCAGAAATGCACGCCTGGTTTGACGCCATCGAATGCGACCGCTGCGGCGGTGTCGACGGACACGCGATCGGCGACTGACCCATGACCATCCCCACCATCGGCCCCTGGTCGGCCGGCGCCCCGGCTCCGAAAGTGCTCGACGCTTTCGCGGGCCCGGGCGGTTGGGACGTCGGCGCGTCCATCCTCGGCATGGACAACGACGAGATCCTCGGTATAGAGATCGACGAGCGCGCCGCGGTCGCCGCCACCGCCGCCGGCTTCCGCCGAATGGTCGCCGACATCGCCACCATCAACCCGGACGACTACCCCGAGGTCACGGGGTTCATCTGCTCCACACCGTGTCCCACATTCAGCTCATCAGGCCGGCGCCAAGGCATAGCCGAAATCCAGATCGTGCTCGACGCGATAACCCACGCGGGTTTCGAGGGCTGCGACTGCGCCTGGGAGGAGATCGCCGAGGAGCTCGACGCCGCCAGCGACCCGCGAACCGCCCTGGCCGCCCAAACAATCCGATTCGCACTCGGCCTGCCGAACCTGCGATGGCTAGCCTTCGAGCAGGTCGCCAACCCCGCCACGATCTATCTTTTCGAGGACATCGCGGCCGAGCTTATTGAGGAGTGGGAAGGCGTCAACGTCTTCACCCTCGATGCCGCCAACCTCGGACTGCCGATGCGCAGAACACGAGTGTTCCTGGTTGCCAACCGCTACGAACCCACCGGCCGCGCCGGCTCGGCTCCCCAATGCGTGCGGCTCCAGCAGCGCAGCATGGCCGGCGTGCTCGGCTGGCCCGAAGACGAACAGATCAGAACCCGAGGCAACCGGCGACCCACAGGCGGAAACCTGTTCCGTGCTAACGGTATTGGATGGTGCCTGACCGAAAAAGCCAGGTCATGGACACGGGAATCCAACGGGGAGCGGCTCACGGCCGCCGAGGCGGGTTACCTGCAGGGCTTCCCCCGCGACTACCCCTGGACAGGCAGTCGGACACGGCAGTTTCACCAACTCGCCGACGTTGTCGCACCCCCGGCCGCCGCCGCGGTCCTGGGCACGGCCACCAATCGCCCGTGGAGAGCCCACGTCGAGCGGTACCTGGCCGACCTGTACGGCGACCAGGCGCTCACCACGGGCGCCAGCAGACCGCTCACACGCCCCGTGGCGTCCTGACGCCGTTACCCCCCGGTACAGCGGCCAGCCGCGGTTCTAGCGCCAGGTGGCGGCCCGACAGGGCATCGGGGCTGACCTTACGACCGGCCTGGCCGCACTCCCCGGGGGCACGACACGGGAGCCCTGCCGAGAACCTGCAAACTGCTGCTGGGCGCTAGTGCTGTCGGTAGTCTGCCCCCGTCACGAAATGGGGGAGGTGGTCGGCAATGCGGCTTTCGGTGAGCGCGGCTGGTTTCACGTTGGTGATGCTGATGGCGTCAGGCTGCAGCACCGGTGGTGACGTCGCGTCGAAAACAACGACACCTTCGGCGATCGCGACGACCGTCTCAGAATCATCGGCGGCACCCTCTGCGCCAGCGACAGCAGAGCGGCCGGCGGGCTATGTGAGCCGCGAGACGTGGTCGGACGGCCCATGGCCCCTCACTGTCGACGAAGCCGTGCTCGAATGTCAGGGCGACGGGCTCGTGACGATCACAGCCGGAGAATCGAAGTACTCCCTGAACGCAGCGGCCAATACCCAGACCGGTCTTCCCGACTACGCCGACCCGATCGGCCTTCCTGACCCGAACCGGTCCGGCTTTCACATCGACGGCGGACCGCTGATCCAGCGCGGACTGGCGCTCTGTGGTGGCCCTGCCGACCCAACTACACCCACCGGTGGCTCCAACAAGCTGGCCGGCCTTGTGGAACGTCAAACGTGAACGCCCCAGGCCTGAAAACTGATATCGGCCCGATGATTCAGCGTGGGCTGACATTGCGCGGGGGATGACCAGGCGCCAGCAGCAGCCGCGACGTGCCGCAGGGACTAGCCGAATTCGTGGTGTGCATCGCGCATTGCCCGGTGGCCGACCTCGGTCACCTGGCATAGCAGCCCGTGCGCCAGCTCAGGCGACAGCTGCAGCCCCTCGACACCGCTGAACCCGATCGTTCGGCGGGCCAACTCGCGCAGCTCGGTGATGTGCTGATCGAGCGCCGCTGAGGCCGGCAGTGCGCTGAGGTGGTGGCTGAGAAGCCCGACCGCGGTGAGCACGTCAACGGCGGCCCGATCGGCGCTGACCTCCGCTGCCCGTGTGCCACAGTGCGACAACAGCCGCGCGACAGAGCCGGCGACGTGCGTGGTGACAGGAGACCGGTGGGTTATCAGCGCCCGGCACACCTCGATGATGTCGTCGACATCCAACCGCTGGCCAGTGCCCTGCTGGTGTTCGCTCATACGTATCGAGCGTAGTGATCGGAAAGGCTGAAACAGCGAGGTTTTTCGACCAATTCCAGAGGGTCGGTTGACATTACCTGCTAGAGGGTGCTCCCTCCCTACCCACCCTTCAATGGTAGCGCAGGGGTCCGACAAGTCGACCCCCTGCGCAGGGCACCCCCAGCAGGGTCCGGCAGTGTCGGGCAGTACGAAAAAGATTGGGCCACAAAGGGATACGCACACCCCTAGGTCGCGAAAGGCGTTGCAGCGCAGCGACATTCGCCGAGCCATCTGCGTGAATGACGTTGGGTGACAACAGTAGCCAGTGCCGAACATGCATATAGGAAGGAAGCGACGCACGGTACAAAAGTTTGCTGTAAATCGGCCGGCAAAGCGCGTATTCAGCTCGGGGTATGTCGAGAGGGAAAGTGTCATTTCGCGCTGAATGCGCTGTTAGACAGTCAGAGTTGTCGGTGGGTGTCGATATACTAAAAGTGTCTCGGGCAAGAGTTCCGGGGCGATCAGAATAGCGGATCTGACATTTGCTAGTTCGGTAAATGGTTGGGCTCGCATGAGCAGCCTTGGGAGGGCTTGTGTCTGTTGTTATGGAAACCAATCCAGCATCGGTCGACATCGCCGCTGATAGCGGTGCGGACGGTTTGGGTACCGCGGTCGTCAAACCGGCGGTGAGCATGATGCTGGCGAAGGATCTTCACGCGGCAGTGTCCAACGCGCTGAACTGCGCAGCGTCTCCGGCCGATGGAATCCCTGCGATCGCCGCGGTGCGAATCGAGGCCAGCGAGAGCCAGCTGGTCACCGTTGCCACCAACCGGTTCATTCTCGGCGCCACTCGGGTCGACTACAGCGGAGCACCGTTCACGGCCACGTTGGCCCACGACGACGCCAAGACGTTGGTGAAGATCGCGCGCACCCTCAAGCGGGATGAACGGATCCGCACTGTGGAGCTCGACGTAGCCGACGACCGGGTCACGTTCCGGTTCATCACGGGTGAGGCGCTGACGGTTCGCGATGCCGATGTCGAGTTCGTGAAGTGGCGGCACCTGCTGCCTGCAGACATGGAACGCATGGGCGCAGTGACCGGTGTGCGGTACAACCCGGATCTGGTCGCCAAATTCGCCAAGGTTGTCGGTGACAGCCCGATGGTGATGATGCCGACCACCGGGCGCGGCGGTGAGCCAGGTCCGACCTTGGTCCAGATCGGCGAGGACTTCATAGGCGTGCTCATGCCGGTTCGGTCACCCAACGGCGAGACAGAGACCTATACCCGGCCGCTGTGGGTCGACACCGTGCCAGCGGTGCAGACGGCGGAGGCGAACTGAAATGGGCGCGACAAACGACGCTGGGGCCGATTTCAACGCCAGTCAGGTCGGCCCCCGGTATGGGCTGCGGGTCGACGTCGACTGGACAGTGAGCCGCGTCGAGATGGCCGATGACGAGCCGGGTCGCAGCGCGAATCTGATCCGAGAACAGATCGGCTGCCAGTGGTTCGATGTCGTGGAATTGGACGACAAGCCCGGCGACGAGCTCGACATGTGGGTCGATGATGAAGGCATGTTTAGCGCCCCGGTCAACGGCCTGGCGTCGCTCATCGCGGCCCGCCACGGGCTCACGCACCAGCTCTACCACGGTATAGCGCTGTTCACGAGCCGCAACGGTGGCGCGACGATCGGCCTTGGCGGTGAACAGCTATCCAGGATGGAGGCGTTAGCCAAACAGCTGATGAACGTATTGGGTGTTGGACCCGGTGGTGTGCTCGTGAGGTAGACCCAGGCCTGGTGGGGGCCGGCCCCTGCCGGTCCTGCCGGGTCTCCACCGGTGTCGGTGTGTGAGGGGTTTGGGGTGGTGGCCCGGGGTGGGTGTCGTCCCAGGTTTCTTTTTGGTGGGTGGTGTGTGGTGTAGCCGTTGGTGAGTGTGGGTGGTGTGTGGTGTGTGGGGGATGGTTGTAGAGATGTGTGACTCAAGCATAGTGATCAGTGGTAGGTGTAGCTAACTTGTTGGGGGTGGGCGGGGGCGGAGCCGGTCGCCGGGTGGTGGTCAGTGGTCGGTGGTGGGTGTGGGTTACTGGTGTGGTGTGAAAGTGGTTGGTGCACAGTGGGTTATTGTGTTGTACGCCGTAGGCGGGCAACGGTTTTGGTGGTGGTGAGGGATCGGCAGCGCCGAGACTGATTCGTTTGCTAGGTGCGGTGGTGATGTGGTAATGATCTGTAAAGTGTTGTGGTAGAATCAGATATATGGAAGCAGAGCGGCCAGGCGAAGCCGGACAGCGTAGTAATGAATTATGTTGCAGTAAAGCAAGATTCATGCCGCGCCGCAACCGCCGGCAGTGAGGGCGTAGCCCGAACAGAACGGTTAAGCATGAAAACTGTTGTGTTACAACGATACTCAGGTGGCACCGAGGGCGCCGGAGGCGCCCGACCAGGGTTTGCCGCGCCGGAGGCGCGGCCCCGAGGGTCGGCGAAGCCGAGCCGGCGGGAGATCGGAAGAGCACACCGCTGAACTCCAATCACAGCGTTCTTCAACTCGTATTTTGTTCTTAGCATTTAAAACGTGGGG